>JAFGHO010000105.1 GCA_016930085.1 Spirochaetales bacterium | reverse complement strand
CTGCGTCAAGTACTGCGTCAAGTACTGCGTCAAGTACTGCGTCAAGTACTGCGTCAAGTACTGCGTCAAGTACTGCGTCTAGACGCCACGGATATACGGACTACACCATATTCCGCAAGCAAGACAGACGCTACATTATTCCCTTTCCTTCAAAACCTCGCGTATCGTTTTCATGGAAAATCCCCGTGAAAAAAGCGTTTTCATGATGTTCTCCTCACTCCGGCCCGTATCCTTAAGACGCTGCAGGAGCAACAGGGCGTTCTCTTTTTCTTTCTCTTCCGGGAAAGACTCTTCAAGTACGTATTCGGCGATAGAGGAGTCGATCCCCTTTTTTCTGAGTCCGGAGAACAACGCGTTCCTGCTTTCAGGCCGCCGCTTTAGCCGCGACCACACCCAGGCTTTCGCGAACTCGATATCATCCAGATATCCGAGTTCTTCGAGACGGGGGATCACCTTTTCAATAATATGAATGGCATATCCCTTCTTTTTGAGTTTAAGCGTTAACGTGAATGTCGAATAAAGCATACGTGAGAGAAGGGTAAGCGCGTATCGCTCCGCTTCGAGGGAAAGGGATTGGACAACGAGCCCTTCTATTTCATCACGCGAAAGGTTCATCCCTTCACTGATATGATTGATATCGATGATCTCCTGCAGTACCGCGACCGAAGATTCGTCGGAAAGGGTAATGCTGCTTTTTGTTTTTTTTGCCTGCTTGATACGAATGATTGTGAGGTTATCTCTTTGAGAACTGGAACCGTCTTCGTGCACCACGTCGACCGTATTTTTTTCGTTCTACCATTCGCGAATCCCGTGTAAGAAATCCGTTTGCCCGCAAGGCCGTGCGATTTGATTTATCATGCCTGTACAGGACCTTCGCAATACCGTGCTGGCATGCTCCCGCCTGACCGGCGAAACCTCCGCCCGAAACCTTGATCATGATATCGAATTTCCCGATAGTGTCGGTAACCTCAAGCGGTTTCATGATAAGTATTTTAAATAATTCCCCCGGGAAAAAATCATCAATACTTTTTCCGTTGACGGTGACCTTACCTTCACCATTACGCAGAAACACACGGGCAATCGCTGTTTTTCTTTTTCCTGTTTCTACTGAAAGATTTTCCGCCAATTATATGCTCCTTCTATGGTTACTTATTCAAGAATTTCCGGTTTCTGGGCTTCATGGGGATGCGATTCACCGGCATATATCTTAATGTTTTTATAGAGTTTTCTCCCAAGACTCCCTTTGGGAAGCATCCCTTTTACCGCATGCTCAAGCGGAAACGTCGGCTTACGACCGATTACTTTAGTAAAGGACTCGGTCTTGAGGCCGCCGGGATACCCCGAATGCCTGTGATACATCTTGTCCGTTCTCTTGCGTCCCGAAACATCGACTTTATCGGCATTGATAATAATGACAAAATCCCCTGTATCCATGTGCGGTGAAAAAATGGCTTTATGTTTACCCCGCACAATCGATGCCGCCATTACCGCCACTCTGCCCAGTCTCTTTCCCGCCGCATCAATAAGATACCATTTGTGAGTAATATCCTTAGGTTTAACAAATATAGTTTTCATTTCCTCTCATGTCCGTGATATTATTAAGATAGTGTAACTATCATTTTTATCAGAAAGTCAATGTAATGTCAAGGGGTCGGAACCGTTACTTATTCGCTTTTCTTTTCTTCTTTCAGTTCCTTCTTTTCCTCCATTTTGTCCTTTATATCCGCAACACCGATAAAAAAGGCAATAATACCGATCAGAAGAGCGAGGATAGGTCCTCCACCCTGGAGAAATTCGACAATGTATTTGCCCCAATTAAGTCCCATCGGTAAATCAAATGGAAGTATTGACCAGACGAAAAAAAGTACCAAAATCAATCCTATTAATAACGCTATCATTTATTCCTCCAAAAATATATGTAATTATATGAGAAAGTTATATATTTTCAGAGATATGTCAATATCAATTCATATATTAATTCGATTTTTTGGGCAAAAAACCCGGGTTTTTCGATTTTAAAGCTGTTTATTGACAATGGCCAGGATAAATCCGATTGCATAACAAATCATGGGAAGATTGACAAGAAACATTTTAAAAACCGGAAATCCATATACGGAAGCGAATCCCGAACCGATAATACCGAAGGTCTCCATTGTCGTATAGACAATCTCCGCATAGAGAAAAAGAGTCCCGATAATAATGCAAAGCCATGCAGGATCCCTTGTTTTTGACCAGAGTAAAATCGCAATAAAGGTGAGTGCCGCTCCGGTTATCACCCTGGTGAGAATCAGGATATTATCATATGTCATCTTTTTTATCTCCTGGTATCGTTATAAAGAGCTTTATCGCTTTTTTCAATTCCCCGGGGGTTAATTCGGCCGGGAAAATATTAGGGCCGGGGAATACCGGATTGAGTAAAATCCCCTCATCCAGAAAACGATTAAAAACCCATGTGTATGTTTCCCGTTTGAATCCGGCGACAATATATATCCCTTTTTGTTTCCAGGAAACGGAAGCCGGGAACAGATCTTCTTTCAACCACCCCGGTATTTTGTATTTTTTCAAATCGTAATAGGCGCGCAGCATCCCGGCAAGAATCATGGGCGAAATCGGCGTTTCATCGGGGAAAAAAGTCTTCCCTTTCCCCTTCCATAAAATAACCACGGGAGCCCCCGCGATCGAAAAGGGAAGAACGGGGATAAAAACATCCGGTGTTCTGTCATGAAGATCACAGAACGGCCGCCAATAGGAAATCCTGCCGTTCCTCCCGGAAAGCAGGGGATCGACGATATCGGCGGGCTTGATAACCCGGTTCATGAGACGGGAAATGATGAGGCATGCCGCATCCTGCGACGGGGCAATCCCGGCACAATGGTAGCCGGGAACCAGCGTACGGAGTGCCCGTATCAGCCTGTTTTTATAAACCGATTTCATATCGAAAACGAGTCCCCTCGACATCACGTTCTTCATGACCGGCACGAGCCTGTATGCCCTGTGCCCCAAAAGCGCGTACCCCCCGTTCTGATAAAAATCGAGATAGCGGTTCCCCTTTGTATCGTAGAGTCTGTAAGCTCTGGCCCTCTTAACAAGGGGAAGGGCCTGAAACAGGTTTTCCGATGACCGGTCCTGATTGTTCACTGATACGCCCATTATGGTTTTAGTTTTTCCTCGAGGATTTCATTGACCATGCCGGGATTGGCTTTTCCCCCCGTTTTCTTCATTACCTGGCCGACAAGAAAACGGATGGTATTCGATTTTCCGTTTCTGTAATCCTCGACCGACTTCGGGTGCCCGGCAATTACCTCACGGACGATCCCTTCGAGCGTCGACCTGTCCGAAATCTGGGCAAGCCCATTTTTTTCCACGATTTCCACCGCCGCCGCTCCCGTTTCAGCCATTTCAGCGAATACCGATTTGGCGATCCTGCCGCTTATCCTGCCCGAATCGGTCATTGCCAGAAGCTCACGAATCCCGGAAGGCGGAACGGGGAATTCCGCAATACCGATATTTTTCTGATTACAGATACCGTTGACCTCGGTCAAAATCCAATTGGCTATTTTCTTTGGTTCACCGTCATATTCACGGCAGGCATCTTCGAAATAACAGGACATGGCCCTGCTCGAGGTCAATTGCACGGCATCTTCCATTGTAATGCCGTAGTCGGTGACGAACCTGTTTCTCGTTCGTGCGGGAAGTTCGGGCAGACCGGCTTTCAATTCCTCGACCAGGGCTTTTGAAACGAGAATCGGTTTGAGATCCGGTTCCGGGAAATAGCGGTATTCGGATGCTTCTTCCTTGTGCCGTTGAAGAATCGTGGTCCCCGAGGCTTCATGCCATCCCCTCGTTACCTTTCCGACCTCCTCAAGGGTAAGCCGCTTTTCCTCCCATTCCGCGCGCTGGCGCTTGACCTCAAAGTGCAGGGCCGCCCTTAGTGCCCGGAAGGAGTTTACGTTTTTTACCTCGGTAATCGGTGTGGCGTATTTCTTCTCTCCTTCGTATATCCAGAGATTGATATTTGCGTCGCACCGGAGGGATCCTTCTTCCATATTACAGTCGGACACACCGATCCATTCCATGAGTTCCCTTATCTCCTGCACATAGGCCACCGCCTCTTCGGGACTGCGCATATCCGGTTCGGAAACGATCTCGAGAAGGGGCGTCCCGCACCTGTTAAGGTCCACGTAACTGAGGCCGGCACCGTCTTCAGAATGTAGATTTTTCCCGGCATCCTCTTCGAGGTGTGCGCGAATGATCCCTATTTTCCTGCTTCCCCATTCTCCTTCAATATCGAGGAATCCGTCGAAGCAGATCGGCATATCGAATTGAGAAATCTGGTATCCCTTCGGAAGATCGGGATACATGTAATTCTTCCGGTCGAATTTCGTCAGTCCGGCGATCGAACAATTAAGGACGAGGCCCGCGCGTACGGCATATTCGATCATCCTGGCGTTCGGGCTCGGAAGCGCGCCGGGAAGACCGGCACACACCGGGCAGACCCGTGAGTTCGGGACGCCCCCGAAGGTGTTCCCGCAGCCGCAAAAGGCTTTTGTTTCGGTGAAAAGCTGAACATGGACTTCACACCCGATTACCACGTCAAAGGTCATCAGGTCCCTCCCGATTCATGATAGGTTTTGGCAATACCAAGGAGAAGCGCTTCCGAAAACCGTTTCCCGACGATCTGAACGCCCACCGGAAGCCCCGCACGGGTTTTCCCGCATGGAACCGAGAGAGAGGGAAGAAGCGCGAGGTTGACGAAGGTCGTGCAGATATCGGTGAGGTACATGGACAGGGGATCGTCGACCTTTTCCCCGATTCTGAACGGAGTACAGGGAGATGTGGGTGAGACGATGATATCGTATGTATCGAAGACACCGGCGAGTCCGGAACAGAGAATCGTCCGTACCTGCTGCGCCTTTTTATAGTAGGCATCGTAATATCCGGAAGAAAGCACATAATTCCCCAGAAAGATTCTCCGCTTCACTTCCTTTCCAAAACCCTTACTCCGTGAAGATGTGTAGAGATCTTCGAGGGTAACGGCATCATCGGATCTGAATCCGTAACGGATGCCGTCATAGCGTGCCAGGTTCGAAGACGCCTCTGCGGGTGCGATAATGTAGTACATTGCGACGGCGCTTTTCAGAATGGGGAGAGAAAGCGGCTCCACGACCGCGCCGTTCCGTTCGAGGTATGAGGCGAAGGCTTTCACCTTCTCCTTGATTTCAGGGTCGATCCCCTCACCGAAAAACTCCTCGGGAAGGGCGGCCCGCACCCCCCCGATCTCCTTCGGCCGCAAGGGGAGAATTTCTTCCAGACCGCTTTCCTCCGATGTCGCGTCATGACGGTCCGCGCCGCTGCACGAGGCGAGCAGCAGGGCGATATCATCAGGCGAACGCGCAAGCATACCGATCTGATCGAGCGACGATCCGAAGGCGACAACCCCGTAACGCGACAGGGTGCCGTACGATGGCTTCAGCCCGTATACGCCGCAAAATGCGGCGGGCAGCCTGACGGAACCGCCGGTTTCCGTTCCCAGTGCGGCGGGGGCCATACGCGAGGCAACGGCCGCCGCGGACCCGCCCGAACTTCCGCCCGGGGTCAGTTCCCTGTCGACGGGATTCCGTGTTGGGCCGTATATCGAATATTCGCAGGACGATCCCATACCGAACTCATCCATATTCGTCCTTCCCGTGACAATCATACCGTCCGAAACCAGTCTGTCGACAACCGTCGCCGAATACGGCGCGGTAAATCCTTTAAGCACCCCCGAAGCACAGGTAAGGGGTTTCCCTTCGACGAGGATGTTATCCTTGACGGCAAGGGGAAGCCCGCACAATCCACCCCCCTCCCCTTTCGCCCGCGCCGCATCGGCTTTTTCGGCCTTCGCGAGGGCGTCGTCGAAAAACTCGATATAGCAGTTGAGGGGCTGCGGGTGCTTGCAATCCTCAAGATATTCGTCCCTGAAGGCGGCGACTGCATCCTTTGCCGAAAGATCACCACGTTCCATGGCCGCCTTTAATTCCGTGAGGGTCATACAGACAATCGACGCCACACGCTACTCCTCATCCCTGTTTTCGAGGAAATCTTCGATGATCCGGGGTACGACAAAGAATCCGTCCGAAAAATGGGCTCCGAAGCGGGCGACATCGTCGTGCGTGAATCCCGGCCTTGCTTTGTCTGCCCGTAGCCGGTCGACGGTGACGGCTTTCCCGAGATCGGGATCGATCCCTTCCGTCTCGTAATCCTGAAGCTGGGCGACGTAATCGAGAATATCCCCCACCTGTTTTCTGAAATGTTCCTTCTCCTCGTCGCTGACATCGAGTCTGCTTAAAAAGAGAATCGACTGAAGTGTTTTGTCGTCAATCATCGGGACATATCCTTTCCAGTTTCGAATAGGAGGCGATGAAGCGGGCCTCCCTGCCGGTCGAAAACCTCACCTGTACCATCTCTTCCTCGTCATTATACCATTTTCCGACGATTATGCCAGTACCATATTCGGGGTGCATCACATGATTCCCCACCCGATACGCTCCCCCTCCCGTATCACCTGAGGCCGCAAGACATTTCTTCGGTATCTCGGACAAAAAACGGGAGGGGAAACGGTCGTCGTAATGACCGAAAACCAGCCGTCTGGCACAACTCGTCAGATACAGGGATTTGCGCGCCCTCGTCACACCGACATAGAAAAGCCGCCGTTCTTCCTCAAGCTCTTCTTCTTCATCATCTCCTTCCCTCCAGTGCGGGAAAAGACCTTCCTCGAGGCCCGTGATGATGACACGGTCAAACTCGAGCCCCTTTGTATTGTGAACCGTGATCAGGGTGACCTTCCCCTCATGTAAAAAAGGATCTTCGTCATTGCTTCCGAGTAACGTTGTTTCCAGAAAGGCCGAAAGGCCTTCTTTCCCTCCCGGATAATTGCTTGTGGCATTCACGATCTCTTCGAGGTTCCTGACCTTTGATGTGTGACTCATCTTGTCCTTTTCATGGTAATGGTCGTAAAGACCGGAGCGGATGATAAGATGATGAACCACCTCGGAAAGCGTATGCGATTCGAGCATCGAGATCGATTCTTCCACGATACCGATAAAAAAAGAAAGCGCTTCACGTGCTTTGGAAGAAAGCCGGGGGATCGCCCCGGCAGCGGAAGCGAGGAGATCCGCCGCGTGACAGCCGATAACCGTTTCCACACTCCTGGGACCGATTCCCCTCGCAGGTTTGTTCACTATGCGACGGAAGGACACCTCGTCCCTGGGATTGGCACAAAAATTGAGATAGGCAAGGACATCTTTCACTTCCTCCCGCTCGTAAAACCTGAGTGTCCCGACAATTTTATACGGAATATTAAGGTTGAGGAAAAGTGATTCGAACGCCCTCGACTGGTAATTGTTCCGGTACAGAATCGCGGTATTGTCGAAGTTTCCGTCTTCCACAAGGTGCGCACAGAAAAGGGCCTCTTCCTCCTGATTGGCGAGCCGGGTATAAACCGCCCGTTCCCCTTCATCGTTATCCGTCCAGAGGTTCTTGCCTATCCGGAACGAATTGTGCTCGACCACCCTGGTGGCAAGTTCCAGAATCGTGGCGGTCGACCGGTAATTCTGTTCGAGCATGATGACTGTCGTTCCCGGAAAGGCATCGGCAAAACCGACGATATTTTTCACTTCCGCCCCCCTGAAGGAATATATCGACTGGTCTTCGTCCCCGACGACACAGAGGTAGGTTTTCCCGCCGTAAAGTTCGGAAAGCAGTTCGAACTGGGCCCCGTTCGAGTCCTGAAACTCGTCGACAAGGATAACCCCGAAACGCTGCCGGATTCTCTCTTTAACCCGGGGAAAATCACGGAGAAGCCGTACCGGTTTCATGATAAGGTCCCCGAAATCGAGATTTCCTATTTCTTCCAGTCGCTTTTGGTACCGCAGATAGATGTCGTCGAATCCCGATGCCCATGAAAAAGGCGAGAGATCGTCTTCCGGCGAAAGACACATATCTTTCGCGCGACTGATGAGATTCGCATATTGTTTTATTTCGGAAAGCGGTGTCTTTTTTTCCGTTATCGATTTGATGAGGGCGATCATATCGTCGGGATCATAGATAGTGAAATTCGGGGGAAGTCCGATAAGATGCGCATGACGGCGGCACAGCCACGCGCCGAATGAGTGAAAGGTACGGATCATGACGTTCCCGGCGCGGGGGGTCAGATCAAGCACCCTGTTTTTCATTTCATCGGCGGCCTTGTTGGTAAAGGTGACGGCCAGGATCGACAGGGGATCATAGCCTTTTTCATCAAGCAGCCACGCGATTTTTGTCGTAATAACACGGGTCTTTCCCGACCCGGCACCGGCAAGGATGAGAAGGGGTGAACCCAGGTGGAGAACCGCTTCACGCTGTTTTTCATTCAGAAGATCCAGATAATGCATCCTGCAATCAGTGTACATAATACGCAAAATATTGCAACAGATATGTGTATGACATCATGAGGTTTTTATTACTTTTTTCCCGAATTAATGACGTTTCTGTTTTATTTTACTACATTTTTGTATCTTATAGCTTTTTATACTTCTATAATGTATACTTTTATTTCATTCACATTCTCTCTTTTATCATTGACAACAGTTTATTTCCTATAATTCCATAAGTTACAGAATTAACCGGCCGATGGCACAGTTGTTGCTTAAAATATATATCATCGTATCAAGGAGGTTTCTATGGGTAAGCGAACAATCATCGTTATTCTGCTTCTTTTTATTGTGGTTTTTTCAGTTTTTGCGGAAGAAGAAATACAGGCTATGCAGAATAAAACCGCAATCGACGTTGTCTGGACACTCATCGCGGCGTTTCTGGTTTTTTTTATGCAGGCGGGATTCGCGATGGTAGAGACCGGATTTACCAGGGCTAAGAATGCGGGAAATATAATCATGAAAAACCTCATGGATTTTTCCGTCGGTTCAATCGCGTACTGGCTTGTCGGCTTTGCGCTCATGTTCGGCGTCTCCGCGGCGGGACTGATTGGAACAAGCGGATTCATGCTTTCAGGGGGTGATCCCTCAACGACCGACGGACTCTGGACCTTCGCATTCTGGATCTTCCAGTGCGTGTTCGCCGCAACGGCGGCGACTATCGTCTCCGGGGCAATGGCGGAACGGACAAAGTTCATTTCCTACCTGATCTACAGCGCCGTCATATCAGCCCTCATTTACCCCATTGTCGGCCACTGGATCTGGGGCGGCGGCTGGCTTTCGGGTCTCGGATTTGTCGACTTTGCCGGCTCCACGGTAGTCCATTCTGTCGGCGGCTGGGCCGCTTTGACCGGGGCAATTGTTCTCGGGCCAAGGACAGGCAAGTACATCAAGATCAAC
Organism: Spirochaetales bacterium; assembly: GCA_016930085.1. Taxonomy (NCBI): domain Bacteria; kingdom Pseudomonadati; phylum Spirochaetota; class Spirochaetia; order Spirochaetales; species Spirochaetales bacterium. The sequence goes on along the minus strand of JAFGHO010000105.1, from coordinate 55,875 downwards.
GGTAAAACGAAAACAAAAGCAATTCCGGGTCACAACATACCGCTCGCCGCACTGGGGGTGTTCATTCTCTGGTTCGGCTGGTTCGGGTTCAATCCCGGCAGCACAACCGCGGGAACGAACCTCTCGATCGCCTTTATCGCGGTAAACACAAGCATTGCCGCCGCGGCCGGGGCTATTTCCGCAATGATTTTTTCATGGCTGCGTTTCGGAAAACCGGATCCGAGCATGTCGCTGAACGGCGCACTCGCCGGCCTGGTCGCGATTACCGCGGGCTGCTCCTCCGTTTCACCCGGTAGTTCGATCGTCATCGGTCTTCTGGCTGGTATCATCGTCGTTGCGTCCGTCGAGTTTATCGATAAGGTGCTTCACATCGACGACCCCGTGGGTGCGGTATCCGTACACGGTGTGTGCGGTGCTTTCGGCACACTCGCCGTCGGTCTGTTCGCGGAATCGGCATACGGCGGTGTCGACGGTCTGTTTTTCGGGGGCGGGTTCGGGCTTCTCGGTACGCAGACCATAGGTGTCGTAAGCGTCGGGTGCTGGGTCGCGATTACTTCGCTTGCCCTCTTTTTCGCGATCAAAAAAACCATCGGCCTCCGGGTCACTCCGGAAGAAGAACTCAAAGGCCTCGATATCGAGGAACACGGTATGGAATCCTATAGCGGTTTCCAGATTTTTATCACACAGTAACAGTTACTGTCGTGAGGGAACTTTTATCCGGACAACCCGGAAAAAAGCGTGATGCGGCGGGTTGAACCGGACATTCCCGTATGATAAGAAAGGAGTATGCCATGAAACTGATTATCGCCTATATACAGCCGCACAGACTGTCCGATGTTAAACAGGAACTTTACAAGGCGAAAATATATAAAATGTCGGTGACCAATGCGGTCGGGTGCGGGCAGCAGATGGGATATACCGAACGTTACCGCGGCGTCGATATCGAGGTCAATCTGTTGAAAAAGGTTCGACTGGAAATCGCGGTGAACGAGGATTTCGTCAAACCGACCATTGACGCGATCACCTCCGGCGCCAGAACCGGTGAAATCGGCGACGGCAAGATTTTCATCGTCGATCTCGGGGAATGCATACGCATTCGAAGCGGGGAAACCGGTTCGGATGCAATCGGTTAGCCGGTTGGCGGGGCCGTCCGGACGCCTTCCGTGACGGCCCCATTCTATCGGCATCAATATTTCTTTCCCTCTCCAAGTACGGCGAATGTTCCGCCGCCTTTGATTTCGTCCCCGTAATTGTTTTCCGTTACTGATTCCATTACCTCACGCGTTATTGGAGATTGACGAAAAAATCATACCCCTTCGTAGACGACAATGAACGAATGTACGTTCGTTTCATATTCCCGCCGGTCCATCCGTTCGTTAAAACCGCCTTTTTTCAAACCACTCCGTTGGGGCCACGGATCATTGAATATGATCTCATTCGTTTCATCGTCATAGGCAACCGCGGCAATATAATGTCCCGGCTTTTTCAGACACAACTGTATCGCCTTTCCTGATTGCAGGATGCGCGCAATCTCCTCAAGCCCTTTGAGCCACATAAACTTCCCTTTTGCCCCGTATACTTCCTTTACGGCAAAGGGATAAAATTGGGGAATCCTGTTTCCGGGAATATGTTCAACCCCTTTTCGGATTTCTTCCAGCTTTGCGTAATTGCGCGGATCATTCAAAAAATCGGAAAGTATTTCTTCATGCTGAGGACTGTATCCTCCGGGTGTTGTAATCGAAAGGCCATAACCGACCGCGGCAAGACATGAACATGCAGCGGTGGGGCCGCATGTTTCAAGCCAGCCGGCGGTCAGTTTTTTGACAAGTTTTTTTAAAAGCCCTTCAGTCGGATTGTTTGTCTGGGTATAAAAGGTTTCATACCGGTCATTCCAGCGTCTTGCTCCTTTTATCATTTTTATCCTCCTTGTTAACAGAAATGATGTTGCCGTTTACGAAGTATATATGAAAAACATCTTATTATTCAAATAAATTGGCGCTTCTGAAAATCCGTAAAGCAGGTTTTCAGAAGCGCCAATAATTCAGTATCACATTTGTACTCTCTATTGACGCAGACCATACCGCCGGAGTACCTTTATAGCAAAGGCGACATTAATGCATCCGCATAGATATGTATGGTATATTTTATTTTCCGTTATGCTTGTTTCCACTCTTCGTGCGGAATCATCTCTCATTTATCTCAATCGTATCCTTGAGAACGCCGGTGAAAATACCCAAAAAAGCTCGCAACGCCTTGCGGGCGGGACACACCTTCTTCCCGATAATCCCGCGAACTACGCCATCTACACAAAACTGGAAACTCATATTCGGGAGTTTGAAACGCTCATTACCAACCAGACCGATATGATCTCCTTTTATCGCACAGCTGACGGCTATCTCGCACATATCACCGAATTGCTTCTGCATATACGCGAACTCCTTCTTCGGCGAAGCGGATTCCTTTTTTCGGACCAGGACGGAGATATTATAAAAACCGAGGTCGATCTATACTACGACGAGATTCTTTCGACACTCAATCGAGCGACATTCAATAAAAAAAGTATTTTTAAAACGCTGCTCGATGATGAGACACTCAAAAACCGATTATCCGATGAAGCATTTTACACAATATCGAACATAGACCGGCTAATGAGTTTTTTCACGAACCAGCGGTCCTTCTACGGTACGCTGACAAAAAAGCTGGAAGATCAGACAAAAGAACTTTCATTGCATACCGTGGAACAGGAGGGCTTTCAGGGAACTATCTGGGATATCGATATCGAGCTGGAAACAGGAAGATATGTGCGAAACCACCTCCTCTTTCTGGTCAATCTTCTTCTCCTCTGAGAAAAAGCGAAATGACACCCGTTATACCCATACATGAAAATAATAACGGAATGAATATACCACTATAATAACACAATGCTTTAACCGCCGGCTGCCTGTGAGAAAACCTCGCCGAAAGCCATGTTTTTCATTTTAGAAAAACAGGCAATCGAGTGTCGCATGTCAGAAAAATATTTTTCGAAGCTATTACGTTCAATTCCCGTAAAAATTTTTTTTTTATATTCAGTCCCGATGATTTGTGCTATTATTGTACACTATAACTTATAGATGCATTGAATACCATATATAATAAGGAAACATCATGAAACGATATCGTAATAATCGGATTTTAATTACAGGCGGCGCCGGTTTTATCGGTTCTCATTTATGTAAAAACCTGCTGCAAAAAGGATGCGAGGTACTATGTATCGATAATTTTTTTACCGGTACCAAACGGAATATAAGAGGCCTGATGGACTACGATTCTTTTGAGTTGATACGCCATGATATCACATGGCCTTTATATATCGAAGTCGACGAGGTATACAACCTGGCCTGTCCCGCGAGCCCGATTCATTATCAATTCGATCCCGTACAGACAACGAAAGCGAGTGTCGTCGGTGCGATAAATATGCTGGGATTGGCAAAAAGACTGAAAATAAAAATACTACAGGCATCGACATCCGAGATATACGGCGATCCAAGGATCCATCCGCAACCGGAATCATATCTGGGCAATGTCAATCCGATTGGGCCCCGTGCGTGCTACGACGAGGGGAAAAGATGTGCCGAAACGTTGTTTTTTGATTATTACAGACAGCATAAGCTGAAAATAAAGGTTATCAGGATTTTCAATACCTATGGACCGAATATGCACCCCCACGACGGCCGGGTAATTTCGAATTTCATCAGCCAGGCATTACTTGGAAAAGATATTACCGTTTATGGGACCGGCGAGCAGACAAGAAGCTTCTGTTACGTCGACGACCTGGTGAACGGCATGATCATGATGATGAATAGTCGAGACGAGTTTCCGGGACCGGTTAATCTCGGCAATCCCGCCGAGTTTACAATCATCGAGTTGGCTGAAATGATTAAAAAACTTACAAACTCAAAAAGCAGCATCGTTTATATGCCGTTGCCAAAAGACGATCCAAAGCAAAGACAGCCCGATATCAGCCTTGCAAAAAAAGAATTGAACTGGGAACCGGAAATACAGATCGAACAAGGATTATTGAAAACAATCGAGTACTTCGAAAGATTACTGAAAAGTGAATAAGACCGGGCTTTCCCCAATGTTCACAGGTATCGATGACGTCCGGTTATCTACCGTCAAGATCAAACGCAAAATAACGGTGGCGAACGTCTTGAAAAACAACCGGTTTCAGGGTAGAATCGAGTATCAACGTAAGCATAAAAATTACAAGGCATTGCCATTAACCCAACAAGTTTTGATAGGCATAATGGTAATTGCAGGGGAAAGCGGTATACCCGCCTGCATATATATCAACATAAAGGGATGGGATGATACGATCATGATTAGTCGATATCGAAGCATATTAGGCAAACGAATCCCTGGAAATCAGGGAAAAAAATTGATTAATGGAATACTCTTTTTTTTATGTATACTTTTCATTGCACTCACCGGCACTGGCTGTCAGGATATTCCTATAGTTAATCCGTCCGTCAAAACAACAAGCGGGACAGGGTATGTGGTTCCTCCCGCGGAACCGAAACCGTATGTGCTGCAAGCGGGAGATACAATCGAAATTCAATTTTATTATCACCCTTCCTTAAATAAAAAAGTAACCATCCGGCCGGACGGAAAAATCACATTGCAATTGATCGATGATGTGCGGGCAGCCGGCTTACAGCCGGAAGAACTGGATGAGTACCTTACCTCGGTTTATTCACAAAAAATTAAAAACCCGGATATTTCCGTCATTGTTCAGGAATTCGCCGCTTTTTTCATTTATGTGGGAGGAGAAGTACTACAGCCCGGAGCGATTTCCCTCCGGGGCGGCCTTACCTGCCTTCAGGCAATTATCAAGGCGGGCGGGTTTACCGATTGGGCTTTTAAAAAGGAAGTCGTCGTACTCAGAAACAAGGGTACTGCCAGACCGGAAATAATTATTCTCGATTTGACCGCGGAGTTTAAAGAAGGCGGCGTCAACAACGATATCATTCTTGAACCAAAAGATATAATCTTTATACCCAGAAAGGTCACCTTCGAATAGAAAATTACCGGAAACCACCGTTCCGTGAGGGTGGTTTTCACATGCACCGTTGCCAAAACGGCGTATAGTTTATAATATGGCCGGATGAAAAAAAAGAATCCCTTTTTAGCATGGCACCTTGAAACAAAACAAAGAAAAATAAACACACTCTTTCAGAAATACCTGAAGCCCGGACAGCGCTTTATCGATATAGGATGCGGGCACGGTAATGAACTGGCATTGGCATCCCGCCATGTGACCGATGGTGAACTCTGGGGAATAGACTATGTAAGCGAAAACCTAAAAATAGCCGGAAAACGCGTTCCCGACGCGCGTCTCATCCATGGCGATATCCAGAATATGGATAAAATACATGAATTGCCGGACAATTATTTTGACGTCCTGCATGAATACGGGGCAACCTTTCTTGTCCCCAGGTGGTGGCGGATACTGCCTCAATATATTCGTCTCGTTAAGCCGGGCGGATTGATTTTCTGGGAGTTATCAGACCGCTTCAGTATTGCCTATCTGGTGTATCTGTTTTCCGTGGTACCGCGACTCGATGAAACAGATACAATCTTTAAAAGAATCATAAAATCCCTGTTACCTTCGAAATTCACATTTTTAAGTAAAGCCCAGATCGCCCGGTGTCTGGAAAAAAACAAATCGTTCTGCAAATTACTGGAATTATTCCCTTTGTTTTCACTCTACATTGACGGCCCGCTTACGATTATTTTGAACACGATGCACACTTTACAGGGTAATGCAATCTTTGATAAACTGGATAAAGCACTAACGACATTTTATAATAAATATTCCGGCTATTATTTAATTTTAAGGAAAATCTGATCTGTCTATGGATACTCAAATGTAAACAAAGAATTTCATAGCGAGATAATTATACAAGGAGAAAGATATGGCAAAAATGAAAAAAGCGGCTTTCGTTATCGGCATCAGCGTTATACTTCTCATATTGATCGTCACGATGATCGGTGTTACGGATGAATCGTCGGATGAGGCGTCAATCCTGAAAAACGGAAGTTTTGAGAAGGAAAGCTTTTCGCGGCCTGCGGGCTGGATCATTGAAAATGCCGATAAAGGAACGTTTTTTTTCGACAGACAGAATAAAGCGGATGGAAACCAGAGCCTGCTGATTACAATAGGCAGCCAATCCTCGGAAGGAACCGGGGCGCTGACATTAAAACAAAAGATATCGGTTTCCGATTTCAGAGGGAAAGAAATCAATATCAGCGGAAAACTGAAAGCGGAAGGGGCGGAGTTGGGAGTATTTATTGCGGGTACCGGCGTGGAAGCGGAACATCTGGTCAAAGCCGGCGTATCGGATGACTTTACGGAATTCTCCTATTCGGAAGCGATACCGCTTAATACCTACGAGTTGTATATGGTTCTGATGACCTTTTCAAAACCGAACGGAAAACTTTGGCTCGACGACATTGCCATCGAACCGTTACAACAGCCGGCCTCGGGAAGCAGTGAAAACGGTAATAGCGGAATTGTTACGGATAAAATCAACACATTGGGATGGCAGGACTCTCCGTATATCTCCCGCGACGGAAACAGACTCTATTTCATGTACACACAGCTGAACTGCATAGACATGGTAAAAGGAAATTTGAATATCAAAGGCCCTCCGAGGGCGGGGCATCATTTTAATCCGGGTAAGGACGATTCCGACCTCTATGTCGCTTACAAACAACCCGACGGACATTGGGGTAATATCACCAACCTGCCTTTTAATACAATGTATGCGGATCACTCGGGGATGCCGAACAAGACGAACACCGTCTTTTACTTTGCGCGTGGTGAAACCCCCGAACATCTTGATGATGATATATATGTCGTCTATAAAAACAAGGACGGTATTTGGGGAAAAGCGAAAAACCTCGGCAGTCCCATCAACACAAGACATGTCGAGGACAATCCCCATATATCATATGACGAGAAGACACTCTATTTCGAATCAAACAGACCGGGAGGGCGTGGAGGGTTCGACATTTATTCCTGTGAACTCGAAGCATCCGGAAAATGGTCTTCTCCGGTGAATATGGGACCCGTCATCAATACTTCCGAAGATGAATCCCAGATATGGATGAACGACAAGGGTACCGAATGTTATTTTAATCGAACGAATTCAAAAAAAGGGGATACCCAGATTTACTTTTCACGTAAAGATGCGAAAAACAGATGGATGCCCGTACAACATCTGGATGTGGGACTGCCTCTTGTCGGTGAAGCATCTTTTACCGCAGACGGAAATACACTCTATTTTGCCAGTGTTTCACCCGTGGATGAAACGATTACCATTATGTATGCGGAAAAGAAAAAAGACGGTTCGTGGGGAAAACCCAAACCGGTGGATTAACCCGAAGACTCGCGCGCGGTACCGTATATTATTACGTTCGTTCTCCTGACATAAATGCGTTATTTCAACACCGGATTTTTTGCGTGAAAATTCTTCGAACGCTTTCCGCTCACCTATTCGGGTTTTTTGACGATTATATTCTTGAGGCCATAGTCTTTATCCCTAATCTTCGCAGTAAACGCCGGGGATGCAGGATGATACCGATTCTTCTCACCAGCTTGCTTCGTAATCTTTTTCTTGCCAGCAGCCCGGATATCTTATTAAAAAAAGCGAGCGTATCGGCCCTTGATACGGTATCACCCAGATAGATCGTTCTGGGATCCGTCAAATTCCTATATTCCAACACATGCCAGTCATCCATTGTTTCGGTAACAAGATTCCTTTCCCTGGCATAACGCCACACCTCTGTTCCCGGATACGGGGTTAGAAGGTGCAAATCCCCGTCATCGATGGGCAGGGATTTGATGTAATCATATGTCATCTTCATATCCTCGATCGTCTCTCCCGGTATTCCTATGATCATTGATGTATTGATGATAAATCCGTACCGGTGCGCCAGTTCTACCGCTTTTTTATTTTTTTCCGGCGAATTCCAGCTTCCCTTCAGGTATTTGTATATTTTAGGAGAGCCGCTTTCCAGGCCGAAACTGACAAAGACAACATTCATCTCCTTCAGCAACCGGGCGACTTCCTCATCAAAGGTATTTCCCGACACCCAGCACTCAAACGCGGTTTTTTTATGCAATTTTCTTTCGACGATCAGCCGCTGAATCTCCTTCAGTCTCGATTTGTTAAACGTGAACAAATCGTCAAAAATGTGCATAAACTCGGGCGAATACTTTTCGACAATATATTGAATCTGGTTCACGGTTGCCTCCGGCGTCTGCTGACGAATTTTACCCCAGAACCAGGACGAAGCACAGAAACGGCATTTATACGGACAGCCGCGGGAAGTCATGACATGAAAGTGCAGCTCTTTTTTCTCTTTGAACTCACAGATGTCATGACATTCAATGACAGGTACATCCTTTATATCGAGAAGCGGATTTTTGTCCGTACGGATTAATTCCCCGTTTTCCCGGAAAGCGATACCTTTAATATGCCTCAGTTCTTCCGACGGCAGGCCTTTTTTTCTCATAAACAATCGACACAATTCATAAAAGGTAATTTCACCTTCTCCCAAAACAGCGACATCGGCTTTCAAAGGTAAATTGTGCGGCAGGAACGATATATGCGCGCCGCCGATGACGATAGGGATATGCGAATCCAGTTTTCTGATTCGCTCGACAGTGGCTACCGTTGCCGAAAATATCACCGAAGTGGCTGACAGACCGATCACATCGGGGGCAAAATCATTGATATCGCTGTCTTCGAGTTCTCCCACAATGATTTTCGAAGTGAGTTCAGACAGACGGGCGTTCAGGTAACTTACCAGAGAGAGTAGCCCGAACGGATATTCCTGATAAGGCAGTAATTCTTGCGCTTTTATCGAGGATACATTAAACAGGACCCGCACTTTATTTCCTTTCCAATCCGGTTATCGATACATGTGAGGATATTTATTACAATTTACGGGCAAACGCAATTAATCGCTTGGCCAGCGTCAGTTTCTCTTCGATCAAGGTCCATGGCCGGAAAAGCAGCCAACTCAGTGAGTTCACTATTCCGGATAGATTGCTTCTATGATTCTTGTGATTACCCGCAATAGTCTTTTTTTTACCGCTTTCCGCACTCGCTTTATGGTGATTCATAAATAAGTGCGTGAACATGTGAAGATAATCGATAACGCAGTGCGAATGCCATGGATGGATGATACGCGTTTCCACGCGAAGAACATGAAAGCCGGTTTTTTCAAGCAGCTTTTTCAGCGAACGGGGAGAAAAGTGGCTCACATGCTGTTCGGGGCGAAGGTCTTCCCATTGATCACGGTAGATTCTGGATTCCAGCGAACCGAAATTGGGGACTTCAACAAATATAACACCTTCTTTATTAAGCCAATTATATATAACGGATAAATCTCTCACCGGATCTTCAATATGTTCAAGCGTGTGATGAAGGGTAACAACATCAAAATAATCCGATGGGAAAAAATCTTCTGAAAGGTCTCCGCAATGAACATCGGCATTCAATCTGCTTCTTGCCTGTTGCGCGGCATAGGAAGATTTTTCAATCCCATGGACCCGCCACCCCTTTTCCCGTGCGAGTACCAAGAAATCACCCATCGCACAGCCGATATCCAGAAGGCGTGCATTATCTTTTTTATAAAAATCCAATTTCTGCAAAATGTTGTAAAAACGCTTCTTATCATTATCCTGCATGAAATCGGAAAAAAAGTCTTTCCCGCTTACGCCTGAAAAATAATCCTTTTCATAATAATCATCATGACGGCCGGCTTCCGGAACAATCGTTTTGGCGAGAGAACAGGTCCGACATTGAACAATCTTCCATGTATTTCCGCATAATCCGGTATTCTTCATTTTCTCATCGCAAATCGGGCATTGCTGGCTTGTCATTGTTCATCTCCATATTGTATCATAGAAAAAAGAGGGTGTCCCCTGTTCACACGTTTTCTGCTTTATGATGCATCACATCGTTATATCATATTTATACGCTTGTTGCAAACCCAATATCGGTGTCTGTTTGATCACACACCTATCGGCATCATCGAAATACCCGTCGCCATACAACGGTCTGTCGAAGAAAAAACCATTAGCCATACAATCCCGATTTTCAATCTCTGTTATTTCATATTTTTTTTCATCACCCCTCTCCACGCGACAACTATAAGGTGATTACTCCCAAACAGACATCAATATTGACAAATCAGGCGATATGTGATAGGATACCATACAAAAAATGGTATCATAGCACGTTGTTATCCCGTTTTTACCTTATCAAGTTGACAAGGAAAGATGCAGGAAACCAACCAACAGCATCGATGACCGTGCGGTATGCATATTATACAATAAATATGATTAACTTTTATCTGTTTATTCTAAACAAAAATAATCAGTATTAATGTTTTTTTGAAAAAAAAGCGCTACATTAGTCATTGAAAGAGAGAAAGGAAAGCGGTTGTTCAGTTTTAAAAGAAATCTGAGTATGAAATTATTAAAAGCCTCCGATCTTTTAATGCTTGTTTCAGCATTTTTAATGGCGTTTCATCTGGCCAATCGATTTGACGATGCGGATTTTTTTCAGGCGGTTTTTTCCATACAAATAAGCATAATATCATTGGTGTACATTTATATAATGACGATAACCTGGTATGTCCTTTTCAAGGTCTTCAACCTTTACGGCTCGCGGCGAATGGGAACATTAATAAACGAATGGAAAGATATCTTCTTAGCTGTCGGTATTTTCTGCGCGTTGTTTTTCTTTAGTGCGCATATATTGCGTTTACCGTTCTTGTCGCCGGCTTTTATGGTCATTTTCTGGATATGCGGTCTGGCGTTCTCGATTGTTGCAAGAACACTCATACGGATATTTATAAAAAATCTTCGTATACGGGGCAGGAATCTGCGGTTCGCCCTCATCATCGGATCCAATCAAAAAACAATCGATTTCAGCAGGACAATTGAAGAAAAAAAATCGCTGGGATACCGCGTCCTGGGGTTTCTTGATAACGAAAAACATGTCCCCGATGCCGATATAAACCTGTTGGGTTCACTGGACGATTTCCCCGGAATCGTCGCCAATAATGTCGTCGATGAGATATTTATAGGTATTACAATCAAGTCATATTATGACGCCATCAGGCAGATCATAATGAAAGCCGAAGAACAGGGCATTCTAATTCGTTTCATTTCTCAGGCTTTTGAAACATGTCTTGGACGCGTAAGAACGGAACACCTTGAAAATTTTACCGTCACGACTATTTCTCCAACCCATTATGGGGAAAAGAAATATCTTGTAAAAAGAATACTCGATGTCATAGTCGGCGGCATGGCACTTCTGGTTTTTTCACCACTTCTTATTTTAGCCGGGTTTCTAATTTTCCTGACGTCACCCGGTCCCGTTTTATTCGTACAGGACCGTGTGGGGTATAATAAGCGGGTTTTCAAATTATACAAATTTCGCACCATGGTCCGTGATGCCGAGAAGCAGATTCATTCGCTTGAAAATAAAAACGAAATGGATGGGCCTGTGTTCAAGATCAAGAACGATCCGCGGATCACCAAAATAGGGAAAATCCTCAGAGCAACAAGCATCGACGAACTGCCCCAACTGATAAATGTGATCAGAGGTGACATGAGTCTGGTCGGACCGCGCCCCCTGCCCATCAGGGATTATAACGGATTCAACGAGGACTGGCAAAAGCGACGATTCAGTGTTCTTCCCGGTATCACGTGCAAATGGCAAATATCGGGCCGTAATAATATATCATTCGACGAATGGATGCGGCTCGATATGGATTATATCGACAACTGGTCGCTTAAAGAAGATATTTTCATTTTATTAAAAACCATACCGGCGGTTTTCAGCCGGAAGGGCGCCTCCTGACTCGTACTTCCCGCTATCGATAAACCTGTACGCGCAACGGCGTCAAATATTCGTGACGGGAAACCCCGGATATTTCGGCATGGTTTTGGTGCAAGACGAATTACATAACCGGAATACCGGTCACACGCCTGAGGTCAACGCCCTGTTACGGGATAAAATATATTTTCTCATATATGAGTTTGACACGGTACGGGAAGCCTGGATTATTCTTCTATATTTTAACGCCGTCGGCAGCGTCATAATAAACCGGAAATAGCTTTTCATACATTTGGGGAACCGCAGCAATAGATAAAAAAAACGGATGATTTCATACGGAACGAGGTACGGTAAATGAACGACAATTGTCGTAAACCGTTCGTTCTTTACCATCATCAGGTAACGGTTCTTTATCGCCTCCATCTGCGCCAACATCACCTTTTTTCTGTCCGCCCGTCCGAACAGCTTGCTCGCTCCTCCCCGGTAGTGATATGCCACCGCATACGCACAGAAAAGGAACCGCCATCCCCTCAACCGCGCCCTCAATCCCAAATCCATATCTTCATAATACGCGAAAAAGGTATTGTCAAAAAACCCTTTGTCGATCTTTATATCTTCGAGCATTGTCCTTCTGTAAAGCGGGAGCGCCCCACACGGACAAAGAATATCCCGGCATGTATCGTATTGCCCGTTATCGGCTTCACCCTGCCCCCTGTCGATGGGGGTTCTAAAATAATCCAGAAACATGCCGGTTGAATCAATAAGCCGGTTGCTGTCTCCGCCATCATGCCAGACCAAGAGCTTTCCCGATACCCCCCCGACATCCGGCGCCTCATTGACGGCGTTCACCGCTTCGGTGATGAAATCGGTGTTCAGACGGATATCAAAATTACAGAGGAGGATATACTCGCCGTGCGCCATTGAAATCCCTTGATTCATGGCTTTCGAAAAACCCAGATTTGCTTTATTTTCCTTATACACGACCCTGAAATCGCCGTCAGGTTTGGGCGTATTTTCCAGAAACACCGATATATCCCCGGGAGAGGCGTCTGTTGAAGCATTATCGATGATTATTAATTCGAGCGGCCGGTAATCCTGTTCGAAAAGCGTCCTGAGACAATCCGTAATAAATCGCTTTCCGTTCCAGTTCAAAAGGACAACGGAAACCATACCTTTTTTCCCCGTCATGCGAATACCCTCTCTCTATTCATGTTCATCAAGGAGATGCGTGCTGTCCTTTTTACAAAAGAACCGCCTTTAATTATATCGAACCGTAAACCATCCGGCGCGGCTTTCCGTTTCCGGCCGGACTCACGCATTTTTCATCAGCCCCAGAAATGCCCTTGCCTTTTCATGAAGGCCGCTTTGATAAAGACAGGTAAGCAGGCATTGTTTGCTGCATTTTTTCATTGAAGCCCTCTTTTTATCGGCTTTTTTGCTTTTCCATATTTCCTCTATGTTTCCGCTTGAAAGATTGCCGATACCGCCGAAGGCAGGACAAAGGAACATCGTGCCGTCGGGATAAATAAACATTGTCGAATAACCCAGGGGGCACATACGGCTATTTTTCCGCAGGGGATTATGGAAATAATCGATCATCGAGTTCAGGTGGATTCCGGAATTCAGGACAGGATAACCTTCATCCTTGAGCCGGCCCACCTCTTTCAGGACGGTTTTGACATCGGACATATTATCAGGCCACAGTTCACTTTTTTTGTACCAGTTTTTATCCGGTTTGTCGCCGAACGTCTGTTCGATCGGCTGAAAATAAACGCCGGATATGTGTTTGTCACGCGCAAACCGTATAATATCCGCCAGTTCGTGGAGATTCGCGCCCGAGATAACCGTCTTTAAAATAAGCGTGGTATGCGCGTTGTATCGCTTTTTCTGCCGTGTGAGAGAATCTATCGCGTTCAGCAACCGCTCAAAAGCCCCTTTCTTTCCCCGCAACTCGTCATGCTTGCGGCCGTCGAGGGAATCCAGGGACACATTGATATTAAAGAGATCGAGTTTCATCATTGCCGCCGCCACAGACTCATCCAGGAAAAATCCATTTGAGGTTATGCCGATCAAATGACGAGACCAGTTATGTTTTTCCGAATGCAATTCCTTCAACAAGTCGGGAAAAAACCGCAATACCAGCGGTTCTCCGCCGCTGAAATTGATTTTTGTCCCGCGCGGCAGCCAGGCAAAAAGTTTTTTCAAAGCGCTCAGCCATTGCCCGTGCGACAATTCCGGCGTCTTTATCATCCAGTCATGGCACATCCTGCACCTGAAATTACAATGATGGGTGATGGCGATATAAATATTTGTCGGTTTGCCTATATTGAGACCCGTTTTCATGGAAGCGTATTGGCGTACATAGTGAAAGGCGTTAAAACCGGCTTGAACAAGGGATTTGATTCTCATATATCTCCTTCACACGTCATATATTTTCGTTATTGCACAATTATCGGCCGCATCAATAATTAAAACCGATTCCGCTTACGGACTGAGTGGGCTTATGATACCCTTCCATGCAAGCCATGCCGGTTTTTCATGACAATCATTATCGATGAGCGCGAGTGTCGACAGAAACTCATAAAACTCACGCCGATCCTCCTCACTATAAGCGGGATGATCGTATTTGATCGCCATCAGGACACTCATTGAAGGAGAAAAATCATGAAGATTGAACCATGAAAAGAACATGAAATATCGCCTGTACCTCCGCAGGACCAGCTCCAGCCGGTAAATGTAGTCGATCTGCCCCATGATACTTCCACCTACTCCCGCCGAACTCCAGGCCGTTTCAATAACGGCAAGCGGTACGCCGTCAAAATATTGTATCATCTCCTTGAAATATGAACAAGTGTTTTCCAGGGTGGGCCTGGAACTGTCATATTGCATGTATACCGTGAATCCGAGAACATCGCAAAACTCCGCGATATCAGCAACCATGGAGAGTGCTCCGTCACTGCGGGCCTCATGATATGAACAGACGACACCGACGGGAATTTCCGGCGCATTCAGCCGAAAGTATTCCCTGACGATTCCGCAAAACATTAAAAAAGGATTTATCAGTCCGCGATTGTTGAAAAGGTATTGATTTACTTCATTGCCGATAAAAAAATAATCGATATCATCCCGATATAAAACGAGCAGCTGGTTGACCAGCAGCAGAAAGTTTTCGTAAAACACCGCGCTGTCGAATGACCCGGAGGGATCGATACCGTCCGGATACACTCCCAAAGAGGAACTGTCGATGATATTGTAGATCAACGCGAACTTCATCCCGTGCCGCCGTGCCTTGCCGATCTCGTAATCAAGCGTCGTCAACGCATATTCCCCCAAAGACGGTTCGTCATCGGCCCAATGATGCCTGTAAATGACGACATCGACACCCCCGTCGGCCATTTTGATATAGGTGTCTTCAATATCGGTATCCGTCCACACGCTTTCATCGCCGCATGCGTGGGGAGACATTCCCAATTGAATATATTCCTCCTCGATATGGTTCAGTAAACAGCCGGACAACGCAACGGCGGCAAAACAAACCATAAAGACGAAAGAGAATTTCAGACGAGTCTTCATAACGATAATATCCTTTACCATTAATTCTTTTTTGAATATACGATAATCAAACGCGGTATCCTGTATAATGATATACCATTTTTTTGGAATTTCCAGCTTCGTGACATTATTTTATTATTGAATCCTTTCTCCGACAGGCGCCATCATTGCGGCAATCACAATTTGACGATCCTTTTAATGAACCTGATATCCTCCTTCCCTATTCCCTTTATCAAAAACATCAATGGAAAATACAGAAGCGGTACCAAAAAAGCATAATAAACCGAATAATGCCGGACCAGAAAATAAACCGGTATCCCGGTTACGACAATACAGACAAAAGGCTTCACCAGACATGATATCGTATCGATGCCGAACAACCTCCTGTTGACGACGATCACACAAAGCAAGAAAAGGATGTTCGAAGAAACAAGCGTGGCAAATGCGGCCCCGTCGTAATTCCACAACATGATGAAAATATAATTGAGGATACCGTTCAATATGGTCGAAAAAAACATGATTTTCAGCACATCCTTCTGGTGATGACCGGCCATCAGCGAATTACCCAGCAGAGAATGCCCGACATTGCCGAACATGGCCCAGATCAATAATTGCAGTGTCATCGTACTTGAAACATACGCATGGCCGAAGAAAAGCAGGACCAGTTCCTTTGCGAAGAAGGTCATCATCAGGCTGATCGGTAAAAATACAAGGATAAGGTATTGGAGGACTTTTACCGTCATCTTTCTAAACAGGTCTTTATCGTTTTTAAAGGCATCCGAGAGAAGTGGAAAAAGAACGATCACAATACTGTCCGACAGTATTTTTAAAATAGCGGCGATTTTATAGGCCGACGTATACAACCCGACTTCATATTCCGTCTTTATCTTCGAAAGCATCAGTACATCCATGGAGATGAACAGGGTCGAAAGCGAATAAATAAAACTGAAAACGGGCGCGTCCTTTATCAATCGACCGATCGCCTTGAAGTCTATTGAAAATGAAAAGGTAAAAAACTTTCTATTCACGAAAAGAATGCCGATGAAGGCATTCAAAAACCTGCCCGCTGCAAGAACAACGGCGATCATGACAATCCCCCTGCCCGACATGACAATGACCACCGCGCACACAATCTTGAAGGCATTTTCAATGATCGTAATTGTCGTTATCAGTTCGTTTCTTTCATAAACCATGAACACGGCTTCATTTATCGCGGTCCAGAATGAAGGAAGCAGGCCGATCGCGATAATCCAGTTGGCAAGCACCATGTCGGAAGAATAACCCATTACCATTACAAAAGAACCCGAGGCTGCGATAAACAATAACGAAATACACGATCCCAATAGACTGAAACTGGCATAGAGTTTTTTTGCCTCCGTCTTGTATTGTGCGATTTCACGGGTAATCAGAAAATTAAAACTCAAGGCACTGACCACCTGAAACACGGTAAAAAGCGTCGTAAGAAAGGTGAACTTGCCCAATTCGGAGACACCCAGAGAACGGGCGATAAACACGATCAGTATCAATGAAAGAAAGGGTGCGGTCCCCTGTGTTATGAGTGTCATGATGATATTCTTAAGTGTTCGATAAAACCGGCTTTGTATGTTCATTCGAATTGGCTTTTCCGCCTTTTAACGTCAACAAGCGCCTTGTATCGTCTTTCCATAAAGGCAAACACCGTACGGTCGTCATATTTTTCTTCCACCAGTCTCCTTCCGTTTGCGCCGATTTCCTTGCGTAACGAAGCCGATTTCATAAGGGTGACGACCCCTTCTGCGAACGCCTCCGGGGTATCCCGGACAAAGGCATCATGATCAGGCCGGACCTCGATGCCTTCCATGCCGATGGTGGTCGATACGACCGGTTTATGCATCGCCATCGCTTCCAGCACCTTCCCCCGCATCCCCCCGCCGGAAACGACCGGATTGATGAAAATGGCGGCCCTGGCGAGATACGGCCGTATGTCGTCGACGGCACCGGTGACGATGATCCGGGGGTCCGATGCGAAGGACTTTATCCCGTTACCGGGATCGGGACCGACAATGTACCATATCACCCCGTTAATCGCAGCCTCAATAATCGGGAAAACGTGCCTGTAAAACCAGTCGACGGCCATTGCGTTGGGATTGTGCCGGTAATTGCCGGTAAAAATCAAACCCGTGGGTTCCTCCTTTATCGATATATCCGGACGAAAATATGCCGAATCGATGACGTTGGCATACACCTCGAACGAACCGCGCGATTTTACTCCCGCGTGCATCTCGAGTAATTCTTTTTCGTGCCTGGTTGTCGTATAGATGCTGTCGAAATAACGGCATATATTGACTTCATATCGCTTGAATTTGAAATGATAGAGGAGAAGCTGCAATCGTTTCGGCAGGGAAGCGGTATATTTGAGTTCACGTTCAATGCGTCGAAAATTAAGTTCCTGATCCACCAGCACTTTTACACACCGTTCATCCGATACGGCACATGCGTAATCGCCCATATAGATGAACTCGATATGGACCAGATCGATGTCGTATTCTGAAACGATCCGCTTTATTTCTTTCGCCATTGTCTTCGTATAGTTCTTGACGACATATGAAGGTTTCAACCTGAACAGGTGTGTCACAATTTTTTTGATGATCCCTTCTTTATCCCGTTTCACCACAAAGACACGTTCCGGATCCATCCGTTCCGGCGTCGAAAAGGTCTGTGTACGGTTATCCAGGCACACGGTATAAACATTATGTCGGGACTCGAGGTAATGCATAAAACGCACAAAACGCCTCATCCCCCCCATGGACTCCGCTTCCGGCAAATACGGAGAAACCAGCAATATGTTCATTTTCTCTCCTTTGATTCCGATTATTTCCCGAAAGGACGATTATACCCGGTTTCCGATAGGTGTGTGTGTGTTTGTCCACCATAATTTGAACTTTTTAAGCAGAAGCGGAAACACTTTTTCAGGATGCCTGAAGACGAGTTTTAGCCGTGTTTTCAATTGCCTTCTTTTTCCCAATCTGCTGAACTTCACGTACCACAGATACAACTCGTGACGATTCAGGGGACTCAAAAGCACTCTCCCGTCCCTGAAATACGGCTCCACTTCCATCTTCAATGTACTCCAATCCATCCGGTCGGAAACCAGGTTCTTTTCTTCCGCCAATTTCCAGAGGGGCGTGTTAGGCAGGGGAACAAGGACATATGTCGTAAAAACAGACAAACGGCTGTTTTTCAGATACCGATAGCACTCAATCAGATCTTCCTCCGTCTCTATCGGACTTCCGATGATAAAACTGCCGTTCGTCTTCAAACCCGCCTTATTGAATATCGCCACCGCTTTTGTATTCATTGCAACACTCGCCTTTTTCGGCTTCAAAAAATGCAATATTTTATCCGAACCGGACTCAAGCCCGAGGTTCACCATGGAAACATTCATGCGTTTCAATAAATCCGCCGTCTCCTCATCGGCCTGATTGGCCCTGACATTGACAAAAAACTCGGTTTCCCTGTTTATGCCATGCCGCTCGATCAGGGTGACAATTTCCCTGAGGCGGGCTTTATTTGAAATAAACAAATCGTCATAAAAAGAAACGGCCACGGGCCGGTACGTCTCGATGAGATGGAGTAACTCGCGCACGACATAATCGGCCGACAAGGTTCGAACCGTGTTAAAAAACCGCGTTGATTGACAAAACGTACATTTATACGGGCATCCCCTCGAAGAAAAAAGATAAAGCTGACCGCGATATGGTATCCGCATAAGCGATCTCGCGGGAAACGGCAGTTTATCCAATGGCGATATGGGTTCCCTGTCCGGGGTAAAAACAAGCCCGCCGGTTTTATCCCTGAACGCCAGCCCGGGAATTGTCTTCAATTGATCCGGTTCGAATTCCCCCTTCTCGAAAACACGGCAGAGATCGAGCATCGTTTGTTCACCCTCCCCGATCACCGCAACATCCATATCGTCCGTCAGTGTGGAAGGGAGTGTCGTGATATGTGTTCCGCCCATGACGACGGGCAAACCAAGGCCCCTGCACAATTCTGCCAGCCGCATGGCGCCGCCGTAATTCTGGGAAACGGAGGATATCCCGACCAGATCCGGTTGATACGACCTGATTTCCTTTTCAAAATTTCCCTCGATTATTTTTATGTCGACCGCGGGCATCTGTTGCATAAGGTAGGATGCGATGTATCCAAGGCCGAGCGGGGGGTACACGTTTTCGATATCAAGCCGGCTTGAGACGGCGTTAATAAGCAGTAATTTCACGGACGTTCCTCTCCTTTCCTCCCAAACGCTTTTTCGAGATAGTCATCCAGTCCATTGATAAAATAGCACCAATCGAATTTTTTACAAAATTCTCTGCCGAATTTTCCCATTTCCCTCACTTTTACCGGATCCGAGGCAAGCGAATACATGGCGTTCGAAAAAGCGGCCGGATCGGGATCGCACAATAACCCGTTTTTTCCGTCGACGACCGTTTCCCGGGGACCTCCCCGGTTGACGGAAATAACGGGCTTTCCGTAGCCCATTCCTTCGAGGGGGACGATTCCCCAATCCTCGTTGAACGCCGTAAAAAGCACCGCATAACACCTCTGGTACAATCGGAACAGCTCTTCATCGGAAGGATGAACGATAAAGCGGATGCGGCGGTCTTCTCCCGAACGATCCTTCAGTTCTTCGAAATATGATTTGCTCTTCTCATCCACAATCCCCGTGATAATCAGCCTGAAATCGGAATACTGAGGGTATGTATCGAGAAAGACTTTGAATCCCTCGATACCGAGTTCGATATTCTTGGTCCACATAATACGGCCGGGCAGGAGAAAATAACGGTCGTATTCATCTGTGGGAATAAACCGTGAATAATATATTCCCGGATAGAGAATATCGAGTTTTTCTTCACGGGCCAGATTACCCCGTATAACCCGCTTCTTTACTTCCTCACTGATACAGAAAATACGGGCGTAACGCTTCCACGCCCTTCTTGCGACGATGCCGAAAAGACAACCGAACACCTTGAGTTGCGCTTTTATGAACCACCCTTTGTTCTTTAGAAAATGCTTTTTATAGTAGATATCGTAGACGGGACGCAGCGGGGTAAGACAGATACATATGACAGGTTGTCTGCTGTTTCTGAAAACGGCCAGGTCCCCGACCCCCTCGCACAGTACAACCAGAACGTCATACCCGGATACATCGAGTTTCTGTTTCAGAATGACAAACGCCGCCTTGATGACTTCGATAAACGTTCGGTTGACGCTGATTCGCGGAGACAATTCGACGATATCGACATTCTTCAACTCCGGGAAGGTATTTTCCTTGTCGAATCGATTGGTAAAGACACGCCATGTGAACCTGCTTTTCGTGCATATTTCCAGGATTAACCGTTCGGCTCCGCTTGTCAAATATACCCACGGATAATAAAGCGCTATCTTCATCCTCTCCCCTTCCTCTCCCGGCGATCTATATCGATCGTATAAATCATACTATACCCTTTTACCGCCTTTGTTTTTCGTTTTTTTCCTCCACCATTGTGCGAACCGCGAATGGCGCGTCAATTGATGAAAGAGACTGGAACCCCCGGCCATAAGCATCCGGAAAGCCCAAAGGGAAGCGTCCGGTTTTTCAACCGCCCAGCGCTTAAGCCCGAAAATATCCGAATGCCGCGTGTTGGTGCCGCTTACGGTGGTGACCGCACAGGCAACGCCCGTTTCCCTTACCATCTGTTTCAGTGTATGGTTGACATCCCGCCGTTCCCCTCGCGGATAGGCAAACGCCGTGACACGGCCCAACCGTTTCTTCAATACATAAGCGGAACCCGTTATTTCTTCCCGGGCTTTTTCCAAAGAAATTGCCGTCAGGACGGGATGTGTTTGCGTATGCGCCCCGAAGCTGATTCCGGTCCGCGCCATTTCCTCCACTTCATCCCAGCCCATGAGATATTTATCCTGTTGCGCCCGCTGATGACGATCCCATTCAAAAACATGCGATGTGCCGACAAATGACGTCACGAGGAATATCGTGGCGGGAAATCCGTATTTTCTCAATACCGGAAAAGCATAGAGGTAATTATCCCGGTAGCCGTCGTCGAAAGTGATCGCGACCGTATCCGTTTCCGGTGAGGCGCCGTCCGCCAATGAAGCCGCCATCCGTTCGAGTGGAACGACCGTGTACCGGCGACTCAGGTATGCCATGTGCCGTTCGAAGGCGTGCGGTGAAATACTGAGAAAATCGTTCGAGTCGTCGTTGATCCGGTGATAGGTCAAAATGCGGCCGCGCCTTCTGAAAAAAATAAAATAGAAAAACGGCATACCGGTACAAAAATACAACAGAAGAAAGATTCGTTTTATAAATCGCATGACATTCACCCGTTTTTCACCGTCCGCTTCCCCGAATCTCTTTCATGATTCAACAGATTTCCGTATATCCCCTCGATTTCACCGATGACATGTTCGACGCCGAAGTTGGCCGTAACATGTTCTTTCGCTTTTCGCCCCATCGCCCGACACTTCGCCGGGTCCCTCAACAGCCGGAGAACGGCCACTGCGAGGGCATCCGGGTTCCCCGGCTCTACGATGAGGCCCGTTTCTTCATGAACAACAATCTCCGGGCAGCCCCCGACACCGGTCGCCACGACGGGTTTGCCGAGCATGTGCGCTTCGCAAAGGGCGAGTGGCAATCCCTCCCAATACGACGAAGAAACGAATACATCGAACAATCCGACAAGCGGCATGATGTCCGGCTGGTACCCCGTCAGGATCACGTGCGATTCAAGGCCCAATGCCTTTCGCTTCCGCTCGATCATCTTGCGTTCCGGCCCTTCACCAATCAATAAAAACCGCAATTCTGCGAATTCCGCGACGACGGCGACGAGGGCTTTCAACAAGGTCGGGAATCCCTTGGCCTCATCGAGCCGCCCGACCGTGCCGATAATCGGCGAACACCCGGCGATTCCCAGATCGGTCTTTATCCTCCGCGAGGTATCGGGGGATATATGATAGCTGTCCGTTTCAATGGGGGGAAAAACCCTTCGGCCTTTTCCGGCAGGGAAATATCCTTCCGCCTCTCCTTTTCTCAGATTATCATCACTATCACAAATAACCATATTTATCAAACGGATTATGCATTTTTCCGCCATAATACGCAACGATTGCAGAAATCTTCCTTTATAACTTCGATAATGGAATCCGTGTTGACTGTAAATTATTGGGATCCGGCATGCTTTTGCGGCAAAAACGGCAAAAACTGCGGCAACGAGTCCATGCGCGTGGATAAGATCGATACGCTTTTCCTTCACGAAACAATAAACGACCAGGACGGATCGCAGACTGAATCTTTTATTCATGACAATTGTCTTGACGGTAAGGCCTTTTCTTTTACATCGTTCGACAAGCGGGCCGCCGGGTGAACATGCAACATATGAATGAAAAACCTTTCGATCCAGAAATGCGGCCGTCATATAGGTGCATTGCTGGCCGCCGCCCGTCATTGATTTATCGATTATGTTCAAGATATTGTATCTTTTATCCATACATGCAATCCCCGTTATAGCGATTATATTGGAATACGCTCGTCCACTCCCCGTTTCACGAGCCGGTATACCCCGGCCAGAAAGCCGGAGATAAACCAGAAAAAGACGAACACCTGATCCAGCCTGTATTCGTAACTGATAAGAGAGCGCATAAAAAAATTCGTATAACCGCCTATCAGTGCAAGACCGATCACATTAAACCACGTGTTGTCGCTTTTAAAACAGGGAACGGCCAGCCGGAAAACGGAAAACCAGAGGACGATAAGCGCGAGAAGCCCGGCAATGCCGGTTTCGGCCAGTGTGAGTATATAGAAATTATGATCGACCGCGTTACCGCCGGGCATCCTGTCATTGAGCGCGAGTGGATCTCCCATGGCGGTGAAAAACTCGTTATAGGTGTTTATGCCGACTCCCAAAAAAGGATTCCGTTCGAACATGTTCATGGATATCTTGATAAAATCAAGCCGGACATCGACGGAACCGGCCTCGGCATAGAACATACGTTTGAAGAAAGAAGGAAGAAACGGCACCAGGGTTACTATTCCCATAATCAGTATAACGATAAAGAATTTCTTGTTGGACCTGTCCCAGTACCCTTTCCTGATCGTCAGTATGAAAATGAGAACAAGAACAAGACCCAGGGCGACGAGGACGGAGCGCAGGTAGGTGACGATCAGGGCGGAAAGACCCGTAAAAAGAACGAAAATATAAAGCCACTTTGATTGTACTTTTTTACTGCACAACACCAGACAGACAATAAGAGGGATAATGAAACCAAAAACCCCGGCAAGAGAATGGGGATTACCGAATGTACCGGAAATCCTCGTTACTTCCGTCCCTTCAGTCAGGGTTTCCACATATAATTCCGTCTCCTCACCCAGAAAATTAAGCCCGATGGTGCGTTTCATAAAGAATTGCGCCAGGCAAAGCAGACTTTCACCGAACACCATAAAAACAAGAAACAGACTGATTTTCTTGATGTCCTCTACATCCTGTATCATATTAGCGACGAGGAGAAACACAAAAAGACCTTTTAGAAGACGGATAATTTCCAGCATACTCAATTGGGGGTCGATTGAAAGGAAAACAGTCAGGAAATTCATGACGATTAACAGGAGATACGGAATTGAGACGAACGGGAAAAACGAAAATTCTTCTGTCGCCGTCTCTTTTTTATGCAGCAGATGATAAAAAAGGGAAACGATCAGCACAATATCGATAACGCCGACACTCAATCCAAAAGCCCCGCCAGCGTGATGAGAGCGAAAAAACATATTTTTATCCACCCAGAAAAATATTCCCGCTATAAAAACATAAAGCAACCGCTGGCGTATATTCAAATACCGGTAAAACGGGACGATAATCAAAAAACCGAAAAAGATAAACACAATATTTACCGAAATACCGAACAATGTCAGTTTTTCCGTGAACGCCCTTGTCGCGAGAATCAACTGGCCGAAAAGCAGACCGCTGACAAAAATGAGGAGATAGGAAATAATTTTACCAAAAATTTTCTTCTTCCCGATCATGGCATATCCGGACGGTCTAAAGCATGTTGTAGAGAAATTTGGGAATAGTATGTTTTTTCATGTTCAGCACGATACCGAGTATATTTGCATTGACAATCTTTAATTGCTCTTCGGTTTTTTGAAGGGTCTCGCGTTTCGTATAATGGGCGCGAGTTATGACAAGAACCCCGTCCGCCAACGGCGCCATGACAAGACTATCAGAATACTGGCTGACAGGGGGGGCATCAATAACGATAAATTTAAATGTCGTCTTTAGTTTATACAGCAGGCTCTTGAAAGCGAGATCCTTTATCGGTTCGATGATCCTGCCTTTATTATTGCCGCTCGAAATAAAATAGAGATTCGGGTATTCCGCCCTTTTTATACCGGCTGCAATGGTCGATTTTTTTTGCAGTATCTGCAGCAATCCCACGGGCGCCTCTGTTTTGAAGTAGTCGTGCAATAATGGATTATACATATTGGCATCGATAAGCAGCACACGATCAGAAAAGGTATATGCGAGTTCCCTGGCCAGATTAATGGCGATCGACGTGTTACCCTCGTACCGTTTGGAACTGCAGACCATGAGGGCAAAATGCTTTTTACGGGACATCAACGCCGAAAGGTTGTTTTTGAGACGGCCGATTTCATTGATGCGAATTTTGTTTCTATTGCGTTTTTTGAACGCCTTTTTCTGTTCGGTGATGGTGGCCAGGACGGGTAACGCGGTGTATTTGGATATATCATCCGCATTTTTTATCGAATGATCCATAAAATCGAGAAGAAAAACCAGTGCAAGAGAAAAAATCAGGGCTATCGCCAGCCCCAGACCGATCACCAGCATCTTGCGCGGACCGGCCGGTATATTGGAAGCGACCGCCGGTGAAATGAGTCTCACATTGATGATACGCTCTTTATCCAGTTCACTCGTAATCCTCATCTCCTCGAGTTTCATAAGATAGAGATTATAATTGTCCTCGTCATTTTTGATATCCCGTTCGAGTTGATGCACGGTAAGCTGCAGGGAGTTCAATTTCTCGAGTTCCAGTTCATAATTACCGATTTGTTTTTCCTGCTCGCGTTTCTTGCTGTATAAGGCTTTGATATTGACATTATGCTCGAAAAGCTGCGTTTCCGCTTCTTTCATCACTTCTTCCATGTTCGGCGTTATATTCTCCGTCAAAGAATCGATTTGTTTTTTCAACTCCGCTATGGAAGCTTCAGTCTGCGCGATATTGCTCAAAGTTTCCTTATACTCTCCCTTGAGGATCGAGAGTTGATGCAGCAGCAATTCGATCTGATTATCGAGAGATATGATATTGTGTTCGGTCTTTAATTTATTTAATTTTGCTTCGCTTTTGGCCAGACGTGCGCCGATCAATTCCACCTGTTCCTGAAAAAATTCGTAACTGCCTGAAACCTGATGAATCTCTGCGTGATGTTTCATGTATTCGTCTATGATGGCATCGACTATTTTATTTGCCAGTTCCGGATAGAACCACATGACCGAAATTTCAATGACATCCGTGCTTTCCACCTGTTTCACCTGCAAAGCGGACTGCACGGTAATGACCGTGCTTTCAAAATCCGACAATTTCTGTTTCAGGTTCAATTCATACAACACCTGCTTTACATTGTCGATGATATCCGTAAGAAAAAATTTCACTTTGTATTTTATACGGCCGAAAGCCGATTCGGGTTCTTCGTCGTCGGGAAACAGGGTTTTTATTCCCAATCTGGAAACGACCCTTTCGATTATAAACTGATTTTGTATTATCTCTATCTCCGACTTGATATCTTCTTTTCGCAACCCGGCTGCCGAAACCACCTGCTGCTGCGAGGACGGTAGTGAAGAAAGGGGAATGGTCTCACGGCCCATTTTGATCAGAATTTTAGCCTTGGCCTCATAGCTGTCGACAATCATGAATTGCCCGATAACGACGGAAAGAAGGGTCACAAAAAAGAAGAAAAATATTCTGCCTTTATACAAAAAGAGTAAATAGAAGAAATCTCTTATCGAAAATGTCGAATCAGCTTGTTTTTCCATATTCGGTCAACACGGGTCTTCCGGATTTTTAGATAATCCTGTTAATAAACAAAGGGATACACACGGAATATTGTATACCATAGTAGTATAAATTTCGATTTTTGTAAATGCGAAAGATGAAATAATTGAGACCGATCCTGTCTGACACAATGAACCGGATTCGGCGAACCTTTGATTCAAAGGACGCACCCTCGCGGACAAGAGACTACCGCGTGAAAATCCAATATCCGCTTCACTTCGTGGTCATCACCCATACCCCTTCCCATGAGGATGGGGGCTTCAGGGCAAGCTCGCCGCATTTTTCCGCATAGGCGGCCGCTGCCGGGTCGCTCTGCGCGGTCCTCGTGAAGACGGCCTTCGCCTCCTGAAATTTCCCCTTGTAAAAAAGGGCGAGTCCTTCCTGAAAACTCAGTATCAGATCCCGTTTTCTTTCAAATTCTTCGGGATACATGGGTTCGTAGACGGTGACCGCCTCTTTTTTTCCCACAACCGCCACGCGTGAGAGTTCGCGCACGGGAAAGGCGTCCCCTATCTTTTCCTTTGTCCACTGCGATATCATTGTATAGGTATGGAACTGTTTGTTTATCCCCTCAAGGCGCGCCGCGAGGTTCACCCCGTCGCCCATCATCGTATAGTCGAAACGCCCGTGCGACCCCATGTTCCCCACGACCACGGCTGCGGTGTTCAGACCGATACGCATGTACATGTCCCTGCCCGTCCGTTCCCTGAACCCGGGCCTGAGTTCGGCGAGTTTCGTCTGGCACCGGAGCGCCGAACTCACCGCGTGGACCGCGTGGTCTTCGAGGTCGAGGGGCGCGTTCCAGAAAGCGATGATCGCGTCCCCTTCGTACTTGTCGACCGTTCCCCCCTCCTCCAGAATGATGTCGGTCATGGCCGAAAGGTAATCATTGAGAAGCGACGTGAGTTCTTCGGGGGTAAGAGCTTCCGAGATCGAGGTAAACCCCTGGAGATCGGAAAAGAACATGGACAATTCCTTTCGCTCCCCACCGAGTCTGAGCATGTCCGGATTGGCGATCAGCTGTTCGATGAGTGCGGGGCTCAGGTACTGTTTGAAGGCTCCTTTCAAAAAGCGCCTCTGTTTCCCTTCCGTGGAAAAATTGTACACACTCACGCTCACCATGGCCACCACACAACCGATAAGGGGCGCGACAACGGGGAACCTCACGCCCAGGGCATACCCCGCAAGACCGCCTCCCACGGGAAGCAGAAACGCGGCAAAAAAGAGGAGAATGGTCGGAAGCGTGGCTGAAAACAATGAGGCCGCGATACCGATACATATTGCCGGCAGGAGACAGACGATGACGACTGAAACCGGCGGCATATCGACCATAAACGAGCCGGTCAAAAGATTGTCTAAAACCGCGGCGTGGATCTCGACCCCGGCCGCGTTTTCGTCGACCGGCGAGGGCCTCAGATCCTTGAGCCCGGGCGCCGAATAGCCGAAGAGGACATATTTGCCCGCGAGTTCTTCCGGTTTGACTTCCGGTTCAAGCCCTTCATTGAGACGGAGTTCGCTGTTGATGATCGCGGCCGCGGAATAGGTGGGATAGGTACCCGACGCCCCCCGATACCGGATCACCGCGTTTCCCTTTGCGTTAAGCGGAAACGTAATCGGACCTACCGTAAATCCTTTTTCCGAAACAGACGCCTCGAGCCCCGGATACGCCAGAAGATAAAGCCCCACGGAAAGAAGGGGCACGGCCCTGCCGTTAAAAAGGGAAACGAGCCTCGCCTCCCGGAAAATACCGTCCGGATCGGCCTGTTCACTGACATTGCCGAAAGCGGCAAAGGCGGGCGCGAGTTCATCGACGGGAAACGAAACACCGGAAGAAGCCCGGCCGGCAATACCTCCGGATACTTCGATTGCGGGGAGTTTATCCTCGAACGCTTCGGGCCAGGTCCCGTCACCGGATTCATCACTCAGTACCACGGCCCCGACGGCCCTGCCGTAACCGGCAAGGGCGTCCCCGAATGTCCCATCGTCTCCCGGACCGTAAAACGACGGCTCCGAATAAATGACATCGAAGGCAAGCCCTTTTGCCCCGGCGCGTCCGCAAAAATCAACGATAACGCCCATGATCTCCCGCGGCCAGGGCCAGGAAAGGTTGAATGTGTTCTCACCCCAGTCGAGACTTTTCTGGTCGAGGAGAATGACGGCAATTTCATTCGAGGCCTGCCCGGGAGAAGCCATAAGCCGGGCGCGAAGGTCCCAGGTCTGCCCTTCGAAACCGGATATGATGCCGGTATAAAGGAGGAGAAGCGCCAGCCCACCCCCCGCAAGCCCGATAAACGCCCCACGGATTATTTTAAGGATGATTTTCTTCATGGCAGCGATCAGATCTCTTTAATAAACGCCCTGAAACGCTTCTCGCGCCCGGAAGCGTCCCCACGGGAAACAGGCCGGTAATCCTTCATCGCCTTTTTTACCCCGTCGATCCTCTTTCGGGGGTTCGGGTGGGTCTTGGCAAAATCGAGTCCCCCCGGTTTATAGCCCGCATCGAGGGCCTCGAGCAGTTCGATGAGGGCTTCGGGATCATAACCGACCTCAGCAAGTATCTGTACCGCCATCGCATCGGCCTGCAATTCGAACTCCCGCGAATAGCCATTGACGATCAGGGTCTTCGCGATATCGTCGATCGAGGCGGAAAAGGTCTCGGTCAATGCCGCGACCTCCTCATAGCCGGCCGTATCCGCCGCGGTGATCGCGGCACTGGTCAGGGCCTCGGTTATCCGGGCCTGTTTGATCGACTGGAGTCCGTGCTTTTTCACGATATGTCCGATCTCGTGGGCGAGTATCGCGGCTACCCCGTCTTCCGAACGGGCAAGGCGAAGCAGTCCGCGGGTGACAAAGACCAGCCCGCTGGGAGTTGCAAAAGCGTTGATCTCATCCGAATCGAGAATAAGGAAGTGATACCCCCCGAAAAGCTCTGGCCTTTCGGAAAAAAGGGCGAGTGTCTGGCCGAGGAGGTTGATATAGTCGGTGGCCTTTTTATTGCGGTACGGCTTGTACTGATCGAGAACCATCGCGCCCACCGCCCTGCCGATGTAATACTCCTGTTCCGGGGTGAAATCCTCCATGCTTTTCTGTATCTTGCCCGCGGTATCGGCGACCTGTTTTATATCGCTGATGCTGATATCTTCAATCGAAATACAAGACCCCGCCGTCATCGCGACAGTCACCGCAAGAATAACAAGGACAACTCTCATCATACACCCCCTTCCACGCCTTCAAGTCCGCCGGCGCCGAGGAACTCCTCCATCTGTCCGGGCGTGACCACGATCTTCTCCATTCTGTCGACTTCTGAAAAATCGAGGTCCTTCTCTTTCCTGTACTGCTTTTCGACCTGTTCGTTGAACCCCTTTCCGGCAAGCACGACGTCATCCGAATCGGCATATTTTTCCGTATCGGTCTTTCCGGCCTTGAGAACGATCTTTTTTTTGGTCAGGGCCGATGAATGAACCCAGCCCTCCCTTCCGCCTGAAAGCCGCACCCGGTACCAGTCCTTTTCGAGTGAAACGGTATCGACCATCTCGCCATATGTGAGTACGGCAAGAATTTTTCCCAGATACGACGGTTTTTCCCGGGCCTGGGTTTCCTTGACGATAATGCTCATTTTCCCGCTCTGGGCTGCGGCCGTGACGCCGGATAAAACGATCAAAAGCATGATGCATGGCAATAGTTTTTTCATTGGTTCCTCCCCTCAGGTTGATCTTCTCTTTATTGTAATCGTTCACCATACAAATTTCAAGGCGGCCCGCGAACGGACAATCATATGGTATCATTCAAGAACATGAAAAACGATACAGTCTTTTCCGCCTTTTTTCACCTCGTACAACGCCAGGTCAACCAGATGGATCAGATCGATTTCTTTACGGCCGGGAATTTCCCCGTTCTGGATCGCAACGCCGATGCTGATCGTCGGTTTGAGCGCGGTAATATCCGCAAAGCGTTCGGATAGAAACTTCAGTCTGATTCTGTCGGCAATGACCATCGCTTCCTTTTTACCACAATAAAGGAGACTGAGAATAAACTCGTCGCCCCCGTACCTTCCTGCCGAATCGTTGTTTCCGGCCGACCCGCTGATAACTCCAGCAAGGGTTTTCAATACGCTGCCTCCCGCCGGGTGTCCGAAAGAGTCATTAATCGCCTTGAAATCGTCGATATCGATCATCATCAGGCTGATCGGGAACACATGCCGTCCCGATTCAATGAACGCCGCCTGAATACGCCGGTGAATTGCCAGGTGGTTGTATAATATCGTGCGGCCGTCCAATTCCGTCCGTGACCTTTATCTTTTTCCTGTAGCCGTAAAGCCAGAAATAAAAAAGAGACATATAAAGCGTAATCCCGAGGATAATAAAAACGGGAAGCGTTATGAAAATCACCGCGACTCCTTTAATAAATACGGAATACTTCACAGGAAATAAATTTCACGTATCTGTTGTTACCATTAAATATATGAAATTGCCCGGCTAATTCAATCAATCCCATGAGAAAACAGAATTTGAAAAATAGTATTTGATATTTTTATCGGGATGCATATTAATATAATATATAAGTCGCAGACGGAAGACGATGCTGCCGTTCCACCGTAAAGAGGTACCGTATTGAAAACAAAAGAAAAACATGTCGATACACCGGATTATTTCAACAAATATTATAAAGGCGTAAGCCGCGCGTTTATTATTGCCGTGACCGTATTCGAAGTGATCATTATTTTCGTCCTGTTCTTTGTTGTGGGAAACATGATGGCCGGATACCTCACGGTTTCCGCCCTTTTCATCAATATTTTCAGCCTTGTTCTTGTCATCAAAGACAGAATAAGAATCGGTAACGGCATTTTCCTTCTCACCCTCCAGGTACTGCTTGCCTTTGTCCTCGCCTACAGCCCCGTAACGGAGATAGCCCAGGTATTGATTACGATTTACGGGCTTTCCGTCGCCCTGCTTATTCCGTCGGGGATTTTAGTCAACAGGTATTTCACCATCATCAGCGCGATAACATGTTTGGGCCCTTCGGTATACGTGATTCTGCAATCCGGACAGCAATCACTCATCACCAGAATCCCCCTCTTTTTTATTTTTTATATTATGGCGTGCACGCTTATCATCATCGTTTCAAATGCCCAGAATAAACTTGTCGATAATGCAATCAATGAAAATCTGAAAACGGGGGAGATGCTCGGGAGGAACAATAAAATCATCGGGGATGTCGTCCACTTCAAAAAAAGGCTCAATGAAAGCCAGACAAAAATATCGGCCCAACTCAGGGAAATCGACGCTATTTTCAGCAATTACTCCACACGGGTGGACACCCTTTCCAAAACCTCGGGTTACCTGTCCGATAAAATCAACGATACGCAGAAAAATCTGGATGTCTTTATTTCCGAAATCGAAAACATCATCGGGATTATCCGTAAACAGCAGGTCCTCGTGTCCGCCAATACCTCGGAACAGCAAAAAATTCTCGGTTCCCTCGACGATATTTCTCAGCATGTCACAACCTCACGCACCATCAACCAGGCTCTTTCCTCGAAAGCGATCTCGGGCAGGGAAAGTGTCACCGAAGTCGTCAACATCATCGGGGAACTCGGCAATTACAAAAGCCGGATGGAAGAAATAATCGAGGCCATTTCGACGATATCGGGACAGACGGACCTTCTCGCGATGAACGCTTCGATCGAGGCGGCGCACGCGGGAGAGGCGGGAAAGGGATTTTCCGTTGTCGCGGATGAAATACGAAAACTGGCGGACGGCTCCAGAACGAGAACGATGGAGATACACGATCTCATAAAGGAAATGAACGACCGTATTTCGGAAAGCGTCGCTCTTGTCAAGGACACGAGCGAATCGTTTTACGGGATTATCGAAGGAATCGAAAAATCCTCCCCCCTCATCTCCGATATCGCCGGCTCCATGGACAATCTGGTAAATAAAAGCGGAACCTTTATCGAAGAAAACAGCGACCTGATCGCGATGAACGATTCCATGAGCGCCAGCGCGGCCAAGGAAGAAGAGATTTCGCGGACCTATGTGGCGACATTCGGGGAACTCAAAGATTACTTTTCCGAATTGTACGACATTATTTCGAGCCTCAAGGATTACAAGGAAAAATCCGTCCGCATCATGGAAACCATCACGGAGATAAAAAAGGAAAATCTCGAAATAAACAGGAATATCGACAACCTCCTGGCCGGTGTCTCCGGCGCCGCGGACACGGATGCCGCCCCCGCGTGAAGCGGGGACGCGGTGATAAAAAGTGAAGGTTAAATGAAAGAAAAAGAGGAATTAAACATCGGATTGTACGAATTACACGGATTGAATAATTGGCTTCAGTTGAATGATTATATAAAAAGATTTCTATCACACAGAGGAATGGTTTTCCTTTGTGTTTTTTGTGACCTCTTTGAGATAATTGTACTCCTCCCTTATAATAAAAAACTTTGTATATAGGAAACTCACCAATACCTTATTATCCGCGTAATCCGGTTAATCCGATGTTCATATTGATTGGGCAATAATCAAGGCACACTGAAATCTGATTTATTTCATTATAAAAAAATATGCAAACCATTTAAATGATAACATTACGTAAAAAAATTATATTAATTCTTGACCCTGCAATAATTTGCGACTATAGATAGCTATGAGCATAAAAAAGACATTACACATACTCAAAAAAGCATACCACCTGGAAAAAAAGGGAAATAAGAAAGAAGCCTTCACCCTGTACAAGACGATTCTCGAAACGGATGAAACGAACCCCTTTGCCCATAATAACCTGGCCGCCATATATCATGAAAACAATGACGCCGGGCGTGCCGAATTCCATTATCGTAAGGCAATCGATAGCAAGCAGAATTTCACCGATGCGATGTACAATCTCGGTATACTCCTGAAGCAGCAGGACCGGAAGCAGGAAGCGGTCGACCTTTTCGAGGACATCATGAAAAACGCAAAAAAACGAGTCGATAAATATTCGGCTAAGGAAGAATTGCATGCATTAACGGGATACACCTACGAAAAATGTGATATATGCGGCTGCATATCCCTCCTGGGTTCGCAATTTACCCACACTGCATGTACAAGCATATGTCCCGGCTGTTTCGAACGCCGTTCATTTTTTCACCACGCATACGTCATTTTAATCATTTCATGTTTTTTCATATTTTTATTTGCACTCGTTTTTTCCCAACCCGGTATCACGTTCAGACCCGTTATTATCATTATAAACATGACGCTGATTTTGATAAGCAATATTCTTATGATCGTATTACACGAAGGCGCCCATGCACTCGTTTACGCATTGTTGCATGGGAGGATATTTGAAATCGTCACAGGTACCGGCCCCCTTATACTGAGAAAATTAATAAACAAACGGATGTTTATTACAATCAGAAAAACCCTGAATGCCGGATTATGCGCCGCTGTCTTCCCCGTGGATGGAAAGCTGCGATTTCGCATCATCATGGGAACGAGTGCGGGTATCGTGTTTCATTTATTCGTATTGTTGGTGATTTTATTTACATGCGGATTTTCGATTCAAAATATAGGCATACGTATTGCCTTATGTGAAGTCGTATGTATATCCTCTTTTCTCAATTTCCTGTTCAGCCTGTATCCCCGTCAAATAAAAATGGGGTTGTCGTCCTATCGTTCAGACGGCCTGGCTTTATGGGAATATATTACAAAAGGAGTTAATATTGTCGAATACACGAAAAATAAGTTGTATATCGAATGCGTATATGCTTTACGGTTGAGGCGATTTAATAAGGTTGTCGATCT
The DNA here is from genome assembly GCA_016930085.1 of Spirochaetales bacterium. NCBI lineage: Bacteria > Pseudomonadati > Spirochaetota > Spirochaetia > Spirochaetales > Spirochaetales bacterium. Next base: position 21,539 of record JAFGHO010000105.1, on the reverse strand, counting down.
CTGCGATCATGCTCCGTATGATGTGCATACCGATTTGCATTTTCTCATTGTCAAGGCCAATGCCATTGCTTCACTCGGCAAAGAGAATGAAGCGATACATCTTCTTGAAAAAACAAAAGAACACCGGGAAAAAGAAAATTATCAAAATGATGAGCGCGACAGGTTCGAATTCGATAATGTATATCTGTTCAACAACCTCGCCTATTTTTTACTGCGCCGTTCATTAATAAGCGGCGAATGCGGCAATGCAATGGAATATGCGCGTTATGCGTATGAACGCCTGCCATGGAACCCTTCTATACAAGGAACCTATGGTTTCTCGCTGTTGCAGCATGACCGTACCGATGAGGGATTATTCTGCCTCAGACAATCATTCAGGAATCATGAAAACACAAAAAACAAGGCAATCACCGCCGCATTGTGTGCGTTAGCCTGTTACAGAAAAAACGAGATGAAAGAAGCACGAACATTTCTGGAAAAGGCTGTCTCCCTCGATCCGGACGAAATCACGGTACAACGTGTGATCGCCGTCACCGGCGGTTTGACCAAAAAACCTCACTCCCCGCCTTCGGGGTCGGGGTAGCGAAACACTTCGGATGTGTAATTCGAGACAAGCAGGTCGCCTCCGTCCCGTCCGACGATCCGGTCCGGGAAAAGGGGGATCTTGCCGCCACCGCCCGGCGCGTCGATGACGTAGGTGGGGACCGCGAACCCGGTGGTAAACCCCTGCAGCCCCCGGATGATCTCGAGCCCTTTTTTGACCGGGGTTCTGAAATGGGCGGAACCGGTAATGGGATCGCACTGGTAGAGGTAATACGGCCGCACCCTCATCGTAAGGAGTCCGTGCATCAGCGTCTTCATGCATTCGACCGAATCATTGATCCCCGCAAGCAGCACGGTCTGGCTTCCCATCGGTATACCCGCGTCCGCGAGCCGGTTTAAGGCAAAGGCGGTCTCGCCGGTCAGTTCGTCCGGGTGGGTGACGTGGATACTCATCCAGAGGGGATGGTAACGCCCGAGCATCTCAACGAGATCGGCCGTGATCCGCTGGGGCAGAACGACCGGTACCCTGGTACCGATGCGGACGATCTGAACATGGGGGATTCCTTTCAGCCGTTCGAGCAGCCACTCGAGTTTACGGTCCGAAAGCATGAGGGGGTCGCCGCCCGATACGAGAACGTCACGGATATCGGTGTTGCCGCGAATGTAATCGATACCCTTTTCCCATTCCGGCTTTGCCGATGAAATATCGTGACGGCCGCCGACGAGCCTGCTTCGCGTGCAATACCTGCAATAGGCCGCGCAAAGACCGGTGACGAGAAAAAGGACCCTGTCGGGGTAACGGTGCACGATGCAGGAAGCCCGCCGGTGTTTTTCCTCGCCGAGCGGGTCGTCCCGCTCTCCGGGGCTCACGCGTGTCTCGCTTAACACTGGTATGACGGTTCGTCTGACGGGATCGTCCGTGCCGCTTCCCTCGACGAGGTGGGCGAAGTAGGGCGTCAGTGAAAACGGCAGCTGCGATTCGACCGCTTCAAGGGCCTTTTTCTCGCCTTCGGAAAGGGTAACGACCGCTTCGATACCTTCACGGTCGCGTATTCTGTTCAAAAGCTGCCACCGCCAGTCGTTCCAGTCGTTTTGCGAAACACCGGGGAAAAAGCGTCTGCGGAAGGAATCGGCCTTTTCCGAGATAACGGAAAAACTTTCTTTTTCGGACCCGTTTCCATGTATCGTCGTTTTCCGATACATGTGTGATGTTCCGGTCGATCGCCGGTCGTCCCTGATTATCATCTTCCTCCCTTTTCTGCGCGATCCAGGTTGTTTCTGAACCTCAATTTATTATCATAATACTCATATTTGAAAAAATCATCAAGGCGAATGCCCTCAGGAAATTCACGCTATGTCTCCTCCTGCCCGCTTTCGAGCAGTTTCAACACTTCTTCCGCCTTTTGAACAGGTATCCGCGCCGCCTTTGCCACTTCCCCGGGTCCCGCTTCGATCATTTTCCCGATCGAGCCGAATGTATGGAGCAGCATCGCGCTTCTTTTCCGCCCGATTCCCTTGATGTTCTCGAGTATCGAGTGGGAGACCGATTTTTTCCTCAACCGTCTGTTCAGACCGACGGCAAACCGGTGCGCTTCGTCCCTGACGGCCTCGAGCAACCTCAGCGCCGGAGACGCGGGATCGAGAATGATCGGGTTCTCCTTTCCCGGCACGAATATTTCTTCGTTCTTTTTGGCAAGACCGATGACGGGAATATCGGCGAGTTCGAGCGCGCGCAATATCTTACAGACGGAAGAAAGCTGGCCCTTCCCTCCGTCGACGAGGATGAGGTCCGGCCGGGTGAGATGTTCGTTCACCACGCGGGTATAACGCCGGGCCACCACTTCCCGGAGCGCTTCGTAATCGTCGATCTTCCCGTCCCCGAGCGAACGGAGCCTGAAATACCTGTAGGAGGCTTTATCCGCGAGACCGCCGGAAAAAGAAACCATCGACCCGACCGTATATTCACCCGCCAGGTGGGATATATCGAACCCCTCGATTCTCGAGGGAAGCCGCCCGATCCCCAATACACTTTCGAGTTCTTCAAGGGCTTTCAGGGAATCGAGTTTTCTGATCCGCGCCTCTATCTCCTCGCGGGCATTCTCCTCCGCCGTAGCGATAACGTCGGCATGCTTTCCTTTTCTGGGGATTTTGATGCGGACGTTCCCCTTGCTATCCGAGAAATAGGCACGAAGGGTTTCCTCGTCCGACGAACCGGCGGGAAGATAGACGGCCGATGGCAGTGTCCGGATTTTGTCATAGTACTGGATGATACATTGACAGAGGGCCTCCGTTTCCGTCGAATAGAATTCCACGGGGAACACCTCCCTGCCGGAGAGAATCCCGCCCCGGTACTTGAGGACGACAAAGGTGCAGAGGTTTTCATGTGTTGCATACCCGATATAATCGCGGGCTTCGTGGTGCGGATCGACGACCTGCTGCACTTCCCTCACGTGTGTTATGGCATGCATCCGGTCCCGGTAGGCGGCCGCCCGCTCGTAATCCATCCGCCCGGCAGCCTCAGTCATCCTTTTTTTGAGTTCATGCAACAGATCGTCCGTTTTCCCGGAGAGAAGTTTCCTGATCCTGTCGACGGTAAGGTTGTACTCCTCCTGCGTGATGCTGCCGCAGCATGGCGCCGAACAGCGCTTGATATGATAGTAGAGGCAGGGATGCTTCCGTTTTTTCAGCTTTCCCTTGCATTTTCTTAAAGGGAAATACCGCTCGATAATCTGGAGATAAAGGTCGATCCGTCGGGTGTCGGGAAAGGGACCGAAATATTGGGAACCGTCGAAAACAATATGGCGCGTCCGGAAAACCCGCGGGAACCTCTCATCGGTAATTCTGATCACCGGATACGATTTCCCGTCCTTGAGATTTATATTGAACCGCGGCGTCCACTGCTTGATGAGACTGTTTTCCAAAAGCAGCGCCTCATACTCGTTCCGGGTAATAATCACCTCGATATCGGAAGCCCGTTCCGTGAGGATCTGTGTCTTGATATCCTTTTCACCGGAAAAATACGATTTCAGCCGTTTTTTCAGGCTTCGCGCTTTTCCGACATAGATGATCTTCTTCCGGTTTTTGAAGAGATAGACACCCGGTTTGTCCGGCATTTCATCGATCTTCCGCTTGAGGTAAAGGATTGTGTCTTTCGCATCCATATAAATGTCCCTGCTTTATCTTACTATAAAAAAAGGGAATGAAAAAGGGGAATGATAGCGGCCGTCCAAGCCGTTTCCCCTTATTCTTGAGTTATTCCCGTCCTGTTTCGATTAATCATGCGTATCATATTAATAATTTGGTATCGATTGAAACAGGGCCGGAAGGCAAGCGTATACTATATGTAGAGGATAGAGAAGGCCGGGCAAAAAGTAAATTTAAAGAAAGCTGGAGGTATTATGAAAAAGTATTTTATTTTTTTGGTGGTTTTTTTTACCATTACATCACTTTTTGCCGGAACATCGGCACAAACACAAGACCGGATAATGACTCAAACTCAGGATCAGCAGCAGCTCAAGGACGGCTCCTGCGAAGTAAGCTGACGGCAAACATCTATGGGAGATGGCAGGGGTTGTGCTGTGTGTTTGCAAAGGCCGTATCCCTGAAGCCCGATTGTTTATACGTATGCGTAAAAACACGTATAAGCAAACGTTAACGGAATTATATGGGTCGGCGTGATTTACCACGAGAACCCGACAATATAATGTCCGGCGTTTCTTTATCTTTTACCGGTTAACAACGATTATCCATATCCATCGTTCCGATGGCAATTATTATACTTTTTATAATTAATATAAAAGCATGACCGTTTTCCTCCGTGAAAGACTCCGGATAAAAAGCTGGACAAGCGGGGACGATATGATTATAACATAAAGGAAGCGGGAAATTACCCGATGTATGTCGGGATTACCCGTCGCATGCAGGCCGATTCGTGCCGGGAGACTGCCTTCGGAGAAAAAAAATGGAAACACTCATGGGTCTGGAAATTCCCCCTCATCTCTGGTTCGTCATCTTTCCGGTGAGTCTTTTCGTCCTCATCAAGGGCTCCGACCGGTTCACCGGTGCAGCCGAAAAAATAGGACTCATGGCGGGAATTCCCCAGTTTATCGTGGGTGTCGTCATCGTCGGCATCGGAACCTCCCTCCCCGAACTCATATCGTCCGTGGTCGCGGTCCTGGAAGGCTCGTCGGAAATCGTGGCGGGAAACGTCATCGGCTCGAATGTCGCGAATATCTTTTTGATCCTCGGAATCGGCGCAATCGTCGGGAAAAAACTCGTTATCAAATACGATCTTATCAACGTCGATCTCCCCCTGTTCGTGGGATCGGCGTTACTGGTCTCGTTTGTCATGTGGGACGCGCGCATTTCCTTTTTCGATGCGGTGCTTCTTTCAGGCGGACTTTTCATCTTCATGTTCTATATGATTGAATCCGGCCGCAAACCGCAGGCGGAGGAAGAAAAAGAGGTAAAACCCCCCTTCTCCATCCGCCCGTTTCTCGTCATTCTCGCAAGCGCCTTCATTATCTTTATCGGCGCGAAACTCACCGTCGATTCGGTCGTCAATATCGCCTCTTTCTTCGGTGTCGGAAACGATATCGTCGCGGTCAGTGCCGTCGCTTTGGGAACATCATTACCGGAATTGGGGGTAACCGTCAGCGCGGTCGGGAAAAACAATGCGGAGATGGTCGTGGGGAATATCCTGGGCTCGAACATATTCAATTCATTCGCCGTGCCCGGTATAACCGGTATTGTTTCGATCGCCGCGCCCGGGGCTCAGGAAGGACTCATCGTCACACCATCGATCATTACCACCGGTATCCCCGCGATGGTGATCGCCTCGCTTCTCTTCCTCGTCACGACTCAGGATAAACAGGTCAGCAGGTGGGAGGGTATGATGTTCGTTCTGTTTTATATATACTTTCTCTGTAAAGTGATCAACATATTATAGGGCCGTCCCGTTATCCGGTGGCGGCCGTTGCGAAGGGAGACGATAAACCCGGTTGAAAACAGACGGGATATGGATCAAGGACGATGAAGGAAGAACACTCATTCTGCGCGGCGTCAACCTCGGCGGCAACAGCAAGATTCCGGCCCGGCCGGATGGTTCCAGTCATAAAAAGGAATCACTCCTCCACCCCGAAACGGTTTCCTTTATCGGCCGGCCTTTTCCCCTCGACGAGGCGGACGAGCATTATTCGCGGCTTGCCTCGTGGGGTCTCACCTTTATCCGTTTTCTCATAACGTGGGAGGCCGTCGAACACGCGGGCCCGGGAGTATACGATGAAGATTACCTGGACTACCTCGAACAGGTGTGCGAAGCGGCGGCGCGGTACGGCATCGATCTCTTTATCGATCCCCACAATGACATGTGGAGCAGGTGGACGGGGGGCGACGGGGCGCCCGCGTGGACGATGGAGCTTCTCGGCATGGATATATTGAAGTTCCATGAAACCGGTTCCGCGTTCGTCCATTCCTTTTATAACGGCAGGCCCCCGTCGATGATATGGACGACAAACCGGTATAAACTCGGAGCCGCCACAATGTTCACCCTTTTTTTCGGCGGGACCGATTTCGCCCCCCACACACTCCTCGACGGGGTACCGGTTCAGGAATTCCTGCAGCACCACTTCATCGGTGCAGTCAAACGGGTCGCCGGACGGCTTTGCCGTCTTCCGAATGTCACGGGGTACGATACCCTGAACGAACCCCTTGCGGGGTATATCGGTTACCGCCATCTCGGCCGGCACGGGCTGAATCCCCTCCGCATAAGGGATACACCCACCCCCTTCCAATCCATGCTGGCGGCTTCGGGGTATCCGCAAAAGGTTCCGCGGTACTCATCCGGTACCATCTTCCCCGTCAGAACCGGCTCGGCGATCATTAACCCGAACGGTATCTCTCTCTGGAAAGAGGGATACGAATGCATCTGGAAACGGCACGGCGTCTGGACGGATAAAGGGCGCCGTTCGAAACAGCCGGAACTACTCAAGCCCTTCTATTTTTCCTTCAGGCAAAACAGGAGCGTTGACTTTGCCGAAGATTATCTTAAGCCTTTTTTGAGGCGTTTTATCCGGGAAATAGCCACAGTAAAACCGAAAACACTCTTTTTTATCGAGGGACCGGTAGGAAACGACTATTTTTCATGGTCGGAAAAAGACGGAAAAAACGTCGTGAACGCGCACCACTGGTACGATGCATTGACGATTATGTCAAAAAAGTTCAGGACGTTCATCACCGTCGATACGATAAAGGAAAGAGTCATTCTCGGCGCGGAAAGGGTAAAGCGGGCCGTCGTGCGGCAGCTTCGTCTGCTGGGGAAAACCTCCTTTGACAGGATGGGCCGTATTCCCACATTGATCGGCGAGTTCGGAATACCCTTTGACGGTGAGAAGAAAAAAGCGTACCGTACCCGGGATTTTTCAGCATATGAGCGGGCGTTCGATCTTTATTTTTATGCAATGGACAAGAATCTTCTGCATTGCACGCTTTGGAATTACTCGGCGGACAACACCGCGGTATACGGCGACGGGTGGAACGGGGAGGATTTTTCCGTATTCAGCAGAGACCTTCAGGACGATCCGGCGTCCATCGATTCGGGGGCAAAAGCCCTTTTCGGTTTCGTGAGGCCGTACGCGAAAAAAATTTCAGGCAGACCGCTCGCCATGTCATTCAACCGGAAAACGGGACGATTCAGACTGACGTTCGATCACGATTCTTCCTGCGGGGGGGCCACGGAAATATTCATACCCTCCGTCCATTATCCGTCCGGAATCACTGTTACCCTCTCCTGCGGAACATGGGAATTCGATCCTTCGGCGTCGCTTCTGGCCGTTCGCCCGCCCGCATCGAGGAGTGTGTGCGAAATTACCGTATTTCCCGCCGGTACAAAGGGAAAATAACAATACCCCCGGGTGTATTTCCGTTTGAAATTATTCCGAATTTCGTTCATAGTAATAGCATGGTAAGGAAACAAAAAAGACGGAGGCCTGCGATGAAAAAAAGAATCCTTTTACCGGAAATCATCGTCCTGCTGTTATTGACAATCTTTGCCTCTTCATGCGCGAGCACGGGCGGTACGTCATCGGAAGCCGGCGTCGATGCGGCACGTGCGGCGGAAACCCCCATTGAGAAAAACAGGGGAGAAGAAGTTTTTCTCAATGGAAAAATTATCAGGATTGCCGATATCGAGCAATCGAAATACTCGGATACCATGAAAACAGGAGTTCTCGCGGAGGAGACCTCGGTTGATATCGGCGGAATTATTATCCCCTTAAAGGAAGGGGAAGCGGTCAGGTTCAACACCGAATACAACTATATTATCGAGGCGACCCTCGCGGACAACATTACCGTCAATACGGAAAAATCGGCCGTTATGCTAAAAGCCGGAACACCGATCTCTTTCATGAGGAATTATACCGGCGACATCTACCTGTACGGCGGCTATCTTTTCGACGACAGTGAATTGACGATCGGTTCCTACCGGATTGACGCCGCCGCCGCGGGCAATCAGTATCTGCCCGATATCGTGTTCAACTTCAAAGGCGAAATAGTACAGCTGACATTGCAGAGCGACCACACATTCATCATCAAAGACACCCGTTATACCTTTTCGAAAGGCACGAGGCTTTCGTTTATCAACGGGAAGGTATCGGGAGGTATCCTGAAAGAAAACAAAAAAGTGAACATCGGAAAATATGAGGTGACGGCCCTCGCTTCTTCGGGGTCGGTCCCATCGATAAACTTCACGGAGGACGGTAATATCTTCATGATCATGATCGCAGAGCCAGTCACACTCAGGGTGGGAACACAGAGGATACCCGTTATGGCTAAAAAATACCTCTCGTTTCATTACAATACCGATGCCCCCCATTTCGTATACCTCGGCAGCGACGCCGCCCTCATCGTAGCGGGAGAGAAAAAAGCACTCAAGGCCGGGGCAAAACTCGAGTTTGACCGGGAGGGGAGGATTACAAAGGTCGAATAAAACGTCGCGACACAGGTTGACGGCTTATTAAAATTATTTTAATAGAAATACAACGATTCCTCAGATCAAAAACATACCATTTGCACTATTCAACAATCGGATTATGTTGTATACTTTAAAATAAATGGTTGAAGAAAATAAAAAGTCAATACTTGCCCGGCGGACGGGGGAAATGGCAAGCCTTTTCGAATCCCTGGGCAAGGATATAGAGCTTGCGCTGATTATCACCCGCGATCCGGTGCTCAGGGATATCCTCGACACGATTCAGAAACTCGGTGACAGAATCGCCACCTTTTTTTTGAGAATAAAAGAATTGATAAAGGCTCAGAGTGTCAACAGGAAGGTCACGTTTGTCGTCGACTATTTTTTCAGGAACTATTCCATTATCTCCGAACACACACGCGCCTCGCGAAGTATCATACGCTATGTACTGAACAAGCTCGACTGGCTCAAGGATCACTCGAACAGGATCATCGAAAGCCTGAAAAGCCTCTATGCGGAACTCCTTTCGATACAGATCGATTGTGAAGCATTATACAGAGCATATTTCAATGAAAATCTGGATTTCGACTTCGGCCTCGATCCGGAACACGAGATGAAACAGGTTCAACAGATTATGACACAGGAACGGGCGTTTACGATCCTCAATATATCCGAAGGGGTGAACAGGAACCAGGTCAAGCTGGCTTTCAGACGGCTCGCGAAAAAACTTCACCCCGACATCAATCCCGATGTCGATAAAGAAGAGTTCATTCAGGCGGAGAATGCCTATAAAATCGCTCTCGCAATCGTAAAAAAATAGAATTCTGCCGCGAACACATCACACCTTATAAAAATGCATTACCTGTGATCGGAAACTGAAATAATGAAACGGAAGTTACCGTGACTTTACACTCCACCTCGCTTGACAAAAAGGACCGTTTCATTTATCCTTTTCGCACTGACTTTCCTGCTTAAGACCCGGAAGCGGGGTCGAAAAGGAAATACAAGAGCAGATTTTCAATGCGAAAGATTGACGTCAACGATATAAAACAAACAATCGAAAACCTCTTTATTGCCGCGAATTTCGACCTTCCGAACGACGTTCTGGAGGCGGTGAAACAGGCACGGGAGACCGAATCGTCTTTGACCGCCAAGGAAATTCTCGGCCAGATTCTCAAGAACGCCGATATCGCTCATCAGGAGGAACTTCCCCTTTGCCAGGATTGCGGCGTCGCCCTGGTATTCATGGATATCGGTCAGGATGTTTTCTTCACGGGCGGCGATCTCAGGCTGGCGATCAATGAGGGGGTTCGTTCGGCTTATACCTCCGCATACCTGCGGAAATCGATCGTGAAAAGCCCGATCGACAGGAAAAACACCGGGGATAATACGCCGGCCATCATATATTTCGATATCGTCCCCGGCGACACGGTATCGATCACGGTCCTCCCGAAGGGCGGCGGATGTGAAAACATGAGTGCGCTTGCCATGCTGAATCCCTCGGACGGCATCAATGGCGTCAAGCGATTTGTCCTCGAGACGGTATACAAAGGGGGCGCGAACCCGTGTCCCCCCACCATTGTCGGCGTGGGACTCGGCGGGAGTTTCGACTACGCGGCATTCCTGGCAAAAAAGGCGCTCTTACGGCCTGTCGGGACGCCGAACGACGATCCGAAACTCGACACACTCGAGAAGGAACTTCTTTCGGGAATCAATGCGCTGGGTATCGGCCCGCTCGGCATGGGCGGAAAGACAACGGCGTTCGCCGTTCATATTCTCGAATCCCCGTGTCATATCGCATCGCTTCCGGTTGCGGTCAATATGGAGTGTCACAGCCATCGGCACAAGGAGGCGACGATTTAATATGGTCTGGACGACGATACGGCTTTATGCCCCACTCACCGACAATGACATCGAAACCCTTCATGCCGGCGACAGAATCCTTCTCAATGGGTATGTGTACACGGCGCGTGATGAAGCCCACCGAAGGCTGGTGGAACTGATCGATAACGGACGGCCCCTCCCGAAAAAACTGGACCTGAACGGTGCGATCATCTTCTACGTCGGACCCACCCCCGCACGGCCCGGTAAAATAATCGGTTCGGCGGGACCTACCACGGCGGCTCGTATGGACAAGTACGCCATCACATTGATGGAACATTCCGGCATCAAGGGAATGATCGGAAAAGGTGAACGGTCGCATGAGTTCCGGGACGCCTGCAAACGGTATAAGAATATCTATTTTGCCGCGACCGGGGGCGTCGCAGCCTTTCTCAGCAAATATATTAAATCATCCGAAATCGTGCTGTACGAGGACCTCGGCGCCGAAGCGATACACAAACTCAAAATCGTCGATTTCCCCGTTATCGTTGTCAATGATATTTTCGGGAGAGATTTTTATGAAATCGGGCGTAAAAACCACAGCACGTCCATTCAGGATATCTTGAATACATTAACCTGACCGGGGGGTTTTCTATCGGTGTATTTGCCTGTGAATGAAATGGAGTTCTTTTTCACCGTTAAAAGGGCAAGATGAAAAAAACAAAGAAATCCGTCATGAAATCACTCGCGCGATTGAGGGGGACAGTCACTTCCCTCCCGCGGGGCGGGTACCTCCTCGATTCACCGGCCGGCTATATTCAGTTCGGCGCACCGCCTGAAACAATAAAAGACACGATGGCGCTGCCCGAATCCGTCCCGCAGATTTTTGTGCTGCCGTATTCGCTTTTCAACTGGGACAAAGGGATCAGCCTTGCCGAACTCGAGTTCCCAATTTACTACAACTTCTTTCTCAAAAAGAAAAAAACCCGCATCGTCTGCAGGAAGTCCCAGGGGAAACGGCTGTTGAAGGTGCTGCAGGAGGCGATATTCGGTCCGAAAGATCTCGATCTCTCTCCGGATTTTCATCCCGCCGCAAAGGAACCACGCATCCCCGATTTGAGGGCGGAGATGGAGTATTACAGGAACTTTTCGTTCAACGACCTCCTCTCACTCGAGTATTTCATGGACAACAGGCATACCATCGGCAATCTGACCGTTAAAATCGATAAAAACAATGATTTCGCAGTCTATGACGGGAAAATGAAAATCGCCTTCGTTCCGCGTAATTTCGAATACACGCCACGGTTCAATATCGGGCAGCGCCTTCCGGAGCCATACTCCCCGCCACTGTTCGGCATCACCTGTCTTGGACCGAGCCACGGTTTCGATCCGACGGAGAATACATCTGGATTTATCATATGGCTGAATCACACCGGGATCATGGTCGATCCGCCGGTCAACTCCACCGAATGGCTCGAGGATTCGAATGTCAATCCAAAACTTATCGACGGCATCATCCTCACCCACTGCCACGCGGACCACGACGCGGGAACATTCCAGAAAATACTCGAAGAGGGACGGATAACGATTTATACGACGACCACGATCATGAAAAGTTTTCTCCGAAAATATGCCGCACTCTCCGACGAATCGGAGGAATATCTGAAAAAACTGTTTACCTTCCATCCGGTCTATATCGGGGAACCGGTATTTATCCACGGCGGCGAGTTCCGGATGTTCTATACCCTGCATTCCATCCCTGCAATGGGGTTCACCATCAATTTCCAGGGCCAGAGCTTCGTCTATTCGTCCGATCATCAGAACGACCCCGCCATACATAAAAAACTCATCGATGAAGGGATTATCACGGAATCCCGATACCGGGAATTGCAGGACTTTCCCTGGGATTCGAAGCATATTTTTCATGAATCCGGGATACCCCCGCTCCATACACCCGTCTCTTTCCTGAACTCGCTTCCACGCCGTATCCAGGAGAAAACCGTCGTCTATCATATTGCGAAAAAGGATTTCCCGGAAAAAACTTGCCTTTCGCTTGCCGCATTCGGCATCGAACATACGATCCACATGCATACCAGTACCCCGAAATTCGAGAAAACCTATCAGATACTCAATATCCTCAGGCATCTCGATTTTTTCCAGTCCTTTCCCCTCGATAAAGTCCAGGAGTTCATCATGTTCGTGAAAGAGGAGAAGTTCAAAAAGGGAAAATACATCATCAGAAAAGGGACAAAGGGGGACAAATTCTACATTATCGCATCCGGGAATGTCGCCGTCGCCTATGACGGATACAGGGCAAAAAAGATTTACGGTATCTATGAATACTTCGGCGAAGTCGCCCTGCTGACGGAGCAGACGCGGGCCGTGGACATTATCGCGGAGACCGATGTCGTGGTCTATACGATCGAAAAGGATCATTTCCTGAGTTTTATCTCCGGTACCGAATTCGAGGAAACACTGAAACACCTGATCAAAAACCGCGACCGTGAATCGTGGGATCTTCTTTCGACCAGCACCACCTTCCAGCGGCTTACGAACTACCAGAAGACCTGGCTCGAGTCGGTTCTCAATCCTGTCCGCTGCGAGAAATCGGGTATCCTGATACGGGAAAACACCCCCTTCGATAACATCTATATCATCAGAAAAGGCGAGGTTTCAGTCAGCAGGGGGGGTGGCGCGGTCGCCGTCCTCAAACGGGGGGATATCGTCGGCGCAATCACAAAACCGGACAAAAAAACGTCCTCTCATTACACCTTTTCATATAAAAACGGGGTCTCCCTGTATGCGATAAAAAGAAAGGATTACGAAACCTTTATCCGCCGGAATCCCGGACTGGCCATGAAGCTTGCCTACCGTTTCGAGAAATAAGGGAACTGAACCGGCACCGATTCCAATCGGTCTTTTCAATAAATACCCGTAAAATACGTTATACCGGACGGTTTTTATTTAAAAGTATTGATAATAACGCCATAATGTATTACATTGACTAATAGAACAATCTGGTCGAATTTTCTATTTTCGGAGTGAACACAGTGGGAAAAGACATGGATATAAAGGAACAAATAATCGAATCCGCAAGGAAAATATTCTCCCGATACGGATTCAGAAAAACGACGATCGATGAAATAGCCAATGCCATTCATAAAGGAAAAAGTTCGATTTATCATTATTTCGGAAGCAAAGAGGAAATTTTCAAAGGCGTCATAAAAAAGGAATATGAATATTTAAAGAAAAAAGTCGATGAGGCGCTAAGGAACCAGGAATCGCCCAAAGAAAAGCTGCGGGCGTATGTTCTTACCCGATTAAAGGTGCTGTCACAATTATCGAATTTCTATGCGGCTTTGAAAAACGATTATTTCGAGTGTCTGGGGTTGATCGAAGCGATACGAATCCGGTATGTGGAGGAAGAGATCGATACATTCGAGAACATCCTCAAGGAGGGCGTCGACCGTGGGATCTTCAATGTAAAGAATATAAAAGTGACGGCGCACGCGATCATTATCGCGCTGAAAGGCCTGGAATACGCCTGGGCCATGGAGGAGGATCAGCAGGAACTGGAGAAAAACGTGAACAATATGCTGGATATGTTTTTTTACGGGATCGTAAAGCAATGATGTTTTTTTGGGTGAAAATCGACCAAAACACCTGAGTGGTCGGACGGTCGGAGAGGGTACGAATCCCCCGAATATGATCATGAAATCCGAACACGTATCCGGTTTCCCGATATAAGGAGATTGTATGATAATGAATATATTATCAAAGGCCATCACGAAAAAACCGCAGCTTATCATTGCCGTGATTGCAATAATCACCGCCGTCCTGGGCTACATGATTAAAGATCTGGATGTCGAGGCGGATGTTACTGCGGCAATACCGTCCTACATACCGGAAGTGAAATATTTCGACAGGATCAACGAGATATTCCCGAAACAGGAGTTCTTCATTATCGGACTGGTGTCAGACAATATTTTTACCGGCAAAATCATCCGCAAACTGGATACGCTGACGAACGAGTTCAAAACCATCGACGGTATCGGGCAGGTTTTGGGTCCCACCAATGTGGATATTATCGAAGGGACGGATGAAGGGATCGAAGTTTTTCCGATCCTCGAAACAATACCCGAAACTGCGGAAGAAATCGAGGAATACAGAAAAACGATTACGACAAACCGCCTCTACAAGGACACCTTTATTTCAAAAGACGAAAAAGCCGCCGTTATCCTGATTCAGATCGAAGACGGCGAAAACAGGGAAAAAATACTCGGCCGGATCAAGTCCATTATCGACCGGCACAAAGAAGACGGCGAACAATACAGAATCGCGGGTGAAGCAGCAACTTTGACGGAAGTCAAAGCCATTATCATAAAGGACCTTCTCTTTCTTTCCCCGATCGTCATTTGCGTCATCCTCCTGGTTTTATTCTTGAGTTTCAGGAACATAAGGGGGGTCCTGCTGCCGGTTCTTACCGTTGTCATAAGTGTTATATGGACCCTCGGGATCATGTCGGTCCTCAACATACCGTTGTCGATCATGACGACGGTCGTTCCGACGATTCTCATCGCGATCGGTTCCGCCTACGGCATCCATATCATCAACAGGTTTATCCATGACGTAAAAAAAGGGGAAGACAAAAAACAGGCGATAACGGAAACCATCAAACACACGGGGCTGGCCGTGATCATGGCGGGCCTGACGACCGTGGCCGGTTTTCTTTCGTTTTTGAGTTCCGGGATCGAGATCATAAGGGGATTCGGAATATTCACCGCCGTGGGGGTCGTGTGCGCCCTCATCTTTTCCATCACCTTCATTCCCGCACTTCTCTATCTCCTCCCGATTCCCGGAAAATTATCGACCCCGGACAACGCAACCGGCGGCAAAAAAACCTTCTCTCTGCAAAGAATATTATCCGGACTGGGCGATGCCGTATTTAGAGGAAAATCGATCGTTCTGCTTGCGGCCCTGCTTGTCATTATCATATCGATTATAGGCATATTCAAGCTGCGGGTGGAGAGCGATTTGGTTCAGATGTTCGGCAGGAATACCAAAATCATGCAGGACAATGAATTCTTCAACAGATATTTTTCCGGTACGATGACGCTACAGGTCGTTATCGAAAGCGATGAAGCGGATAAAATAAAGGAACCGGAAGTCCTCAGGGAAATAGACGATTTTCAGAAGTATGTCGACGGTTTCGATATCGTCGGAAGTTCACAATCGATAGCCGGCATGATCAAGGAAATGAACCGCGTGATGAACGGGGATAATGAAAAATTTTACAGGATTCCGGATTCCAAAAAACTGATCGGACAGTACCTGCTTCTTTATTCGTTGACCGGCAATGAAAGCACGCTCGAAAATATCGTCAACTATGATTACAGCAAGGCCAACATAACGATATTCGTAAAAAGCGTTAATCTGAAAAAACTCGAGGAATTCGAAGAACATATCAGAACCTATATACGCGACAATTTCGACCGGGACGGCCTTGAAATCAATGTCACCGGGCGTATTTCAACGATAATGGTCCTGAGCGACCTGATCGTTCAAAGCCAGCTTCTGAGTATCGTTATTTCACTCGTTCTGGTATTCCTGATTACCGCCGTCATATTCAGATCGGTAATACTGGGAGTCATTTCGACAATACCCATTATCATTACCATCTGCCTGAACTTCGGGCTAATGGGATTGCTCGATATACCGCTCGATCTGGCGACCGTCCTGATCGCGAGCGTCGCCATCGGGATCGGCATCGATTACTCCATCCATTATATAAGCCACTACAAAACGGAACGCAACAATGGCGCCTCTGTTTTGGACGCAATCAAAAACACCAACTCGACGACGGGAAAGGCGATCATCTACAACGCCTGCTCGGTCGGGTTCGGATTCCTGGTCCTCGTCCTTTCGAGTCTGGCGAGTATCGGTGTCCTGGGGGCGATGATCGCCCTGACCATGTTCGTCACATCGATGGGGTCGATGACATTGATACCGGCCATCCTGGCGGTGGTGGAAAAAAGATCCTTTTTCAGGAAGTCTCTGTACAAAAAATCGCCGGATGCGTTATCCGGCATGGAATAATCTATTTCAGGAGGTATACAATGCGGAAACATGTTCCACTGATTGTAATTTTTTTGATTTTATTGTCGACACCGATATGCGTGTTCGCCGGGGGCGAACAGGAAGCCGCCTCCGGGGACGGGACGCAGGCGCAGTTCCGCCTCACGCCCTACACCGGTTCGGACGGCCTCGAGGCAAAACAAATCATGGAAGAGGCGAACAGCAGACTGCTGGCAGGCGATATCGTCGCTGATATCACCATGACGCTCGTCAATGAAAACGGCAGCCGGCGGGTACGAGAGATCGCCATCAAATCGAAGGAAGACGGTAAACTGAACAAAACGGTACTGCACTTTCTTTCCCCGGCGGACGTCGAGGGGACCGGACTGCTGATGATCGAATCTGAGAACGGCGAAACGGACATGTGGCTGTACCTGCCCGAACTGAAAAAGACGAGAAGAATCGTATCGAGCGGCAAGAACGACAGTTTCATGGGTTCGGATATTTCATACAGCGACATGGAAGAAAGGCCGCCCGAGGATTACACCAACAACCGCTTCGAAGACGAAACCGTCGACGGCGAAGCGTGTTACGTGGTGGAGGCGGTCCCGGCTAACGATGCCGTTAAAGAAGACACGGGCTACGGCAGAATCGTGTACTGGATCAGCAAGGAAAAAATGACCCCTCTCCAGGCCGTCTTTTTCGACGTCAACGGTAATTATTTCAAGAATTTGCGGATAAAGGAAATTCGTGAGTTTACGGATACCTGGATACCCACCCTTATCGAAGTGGAAGACGTGAAGAAAAGCCACAAAACCATCATGGAATTGAAGCATATCGAAATAAACACGAATCCCGACGATTCCTATTTCACCCAGCAGTATCTGAAACGCGGCGCGTGAAAGGGGAAAAAGGCATGAAAAAAAATATCCTTATAGTGTTTACACTTATGATCGTCACGGCGGTTCCGGGGTTTTCGGATGAAAACGCCTCCATCGGGGGATATGTCACATCCTCCGTGTGGATCCCTTCGGGATGGAACGACGACTGGGACTACAAGAAGCTGTCGGCGGAAATGCAACTCGCCGCCGACTATTCGAGCGGCATTGCGAAACTCTATGGTGCGCTCTATTTCGAAATCGACGACCTCGCCGGGCCCGGCGCCTTTGCCGACAAGCTCTCGATACGGCCGGGGGAGATGTACCTCTCCCTTTATTTGAACAGCCTCGACGTGACGGCGGGCTACCAGATCGTCTCCTGGGGAACCGCCGACGGCCTGAACCCGACCAACAACATCAATCCGAAGGATTTGTCCGAACTCATCAACATGGCCTCGACGGACATGAAGGACACGGCCATTCCCGTGAACGCACTGCGGCTTGATTTCTATCCCACGGATTTTCTCATGATCGAGGGCGTTTTCATACCGCTCTTCACCCCCCCGGGAATGCCGGATTTCTCATCCTATCTGCCGCCCGAACTCTCAGCCGTCACGTTCAATTTCAGCTATCCCGATGAGGAGGCATTGGCGAGTTTCGAGGCGGGCTTCAGGGCGGGTTTCATGCTTCCCGGCATCGATTTCTCGTTGAGTTATCTTTACGCCTGGGACGACCTTCCGGATGTAAAAGTAAATATCGTGCAGCAGGATTTAGGCGGGGGTATCATGTTCGGCTTTCCGGCCTCACTCGACTTTTCATTCAACAGGGTCCACATTATCGGGGCCGACTTCGCGTGGCCCGTCCTCGACATCGACTTCAGGGGTGAAGCCGCTTTTTTTATCACGGATGACCTTGCGGGGGACGATGCCTTTGTCAAAAACCCGTATCTCCAGTACGTCCTCGGCGCAGGCTACACCTTCTTCGACAACCTCACCGTCACCCTCCAATTCTCGCAAAAGATCACGACGAATTTCAAAAAAGCGGGCGTCTTGACCGTAAATCAGAGCGATCAGTATTACATTGAAGGATACTCGGAGCAGTTTTCTCACCTGGTGGGAAACCAGAAGGGGGCCGTCATGTCGACGGTGATGCTCATCGTACGGAAGAATTTCATGAACGACCTGCTCGAAACCACGTTCGCGGGCATATACAATTTCCCCGAGGATTACACGGAAGCGGAGACGGATGAAAAATACGGGGATTTCATGCTCAGGCCGTCCTTCACCTACAAGGCCGCGGACGCCTTCGATATCGGCGCGGGGGCGAACCTCTTTTTCAGCATGAAAAAGGACGCAGGCGGCGATATCGTCAGCGACCCGTACACGACCTTCGGCATGCTGGACGAAGAGGATTCGTTTTACATCGAGCTCAAGTACAGCTATTAGGGGCGTGAATATATGTTGACACGAAGGGTTTCGGGAAGCCGGCTTACGCGGATGTACGCAGATGATTGTATGTGGAAGTGACGCTTGGCGGATGTTGAAGCAGGATAATAACGTTTGAGAAGGAATGTGGTTGAAGGAGATTGTAGAGAACAAAGTAAAAACAAACGGATGGCAAGTGATCATGGAATAATCCTTATTGAAGTAATCAGACACGGATTAACACTGATTTACACGGATTGAATATACATCAGTGTTAATCCGTGTGAATCCGTGTCTTTTTATATACATGACCAGGGGAAGAGAATGACGGGCAAGGGAACGGTGATAACCTTCTATGAACCCAATATTACAGATTGTGAACACGTGTTCACAATCCGGGAAAAGAGTGCGGGAAGAGAACCGCAGATACCCAGCACCACATGCGTTTTCCTTATATCAAATTATATGGCCATATCATATAGCATGCGGTGGCATCCGTCATCGTCCCGGAGACAAGGCGTGTCAAAGAAGGTTGTTTCCCGGCAAACCTTTTGCATACTTATATGAGAAAAGAGAATCTCTCATAAAGCGCACCAAAGGACACGGAGGAAGAAAATTTAAATTCTTTCTCTGTGATCTCTGCGGACTCTGTGAGAAATTTTCTTAATGCTAATCATACAGAAATCTTATAAAGTTTAAAAAAAGCCTGACGGCGCTTCCGTTCAGTACACATGAACACCCCGCGCTTCGAGGACCGGTATCATCGCCTCCGATTCCTCCGTTAACGGATTGCCGATCAATTTAACAACACGCCGATGTAATTACCACCGCCGCGTCGTTTTGTAAATATGGGTCCCCTTTTCGTCGTAATAAAGGAAATAGACCTCACCGTCCGGCGCAACAGCGATCCTGCTCCACTTGATCCTGTTGTAAAAACAGTCGAGCGCTTCACCGTATTTCGAGCAGACAAGGACCGCCCTGTCCTCCGGCTTCATGCCCAGAACCACGTTCCAATAGCTGTTTCCGTCATCGTCAAACCCGATGAAATCAAGATCATTGTCCTTTACTCCGAGCGATGTGATGTCGAATTCGTCCTCGAAGACCGTAGTGCTTTTCGTATTCAACTCCTTTTTGAGTGTCTCGAAGTATTCCCTGTGCGGTTTGAATCTCGCGGTGAGCAGCATCCCGTCTTTAAACCCGATCATTTTTTTATCGAGAAATGTATCGATAAGGGAAACTGTAACGCCGCGCGTATTACCGCCCGATACCGTTGAAATGTCATTTTTCATCGCTGTAATTTCCTTATCCGTGTCTTCCTTGCTCATTGTATTGCCCTGGCTATCGAGGAATAGTAGATCAAAATTATTGTTATAATATAATACGGTGTTGTTAAAAATAAAGAAATTACCTGCAATTACCTCGTCTGGTAAATTCGCATGCCATATATTGAATATTAGATTACCATTTGAATCAAATTTAATTAAATTATGTGTACCTGAAAGAACTAAAACGTTTTCAGATTCTCCAACAATTATCTTATAAGCAGCCGAAGCATAACCGGATTGGACGTCTTTTATTGACTTTATATAATTAAAATTTTGTTCATATATGTTTATAACGCGATTGTTAGGATCACATATATAAAACCTGTACATGGGGCTGATCGTGAACGCAGTAGGACCAGCAACTCCATACTGGGCACGTTTCGGATTAAACCCTATTTTTCCTTCACCCTTTCCTATTTCAAATGTAAGAATTCTTGACTGTGAGTATTCATGTATGGAATCACCTGAAAGATATAAAGGAAATAATATCAATATTATAAAGATTATCTTCCGCATCATTACACTCCTAATTTGAATATAAATAATATCTATTTATTGTTGTTGCAGCCGTCCAATCGACCATACTGTAACACCACCCATAGACAGCATGCTACTCCAGCGTAAATCAAGTCTTACTCTCATAACCATTCCGGATGAATCGAGAATACGCACCTGACTTCTATCCACACTCCGATCATCTCCATATATTATCCTCTGAACAATCCCGCAATGACCCCACGGTACTCCATAGGATTCCCCGTGAATCACAAGAATATCTCCCGGCACGAGAAGCGAACCGTCAACGGGAATCGGCCAGCAGGCCGCTTCGACACTGTCGACATGCTCGAGCGAAGCCCATGCTTCTCCCCATTCCTGCCTGTCTTCCGCGAGATCGGTTATTTCGTCATAACGGTTCCCGGTATAACCGGCCGACCTCTGTATAATGGTGACGCAATCGATCCCGGAAGAATAGCTTGTATGTATCGCCTTGTAGCCGTTCGGCACTTCATTGACTTTCTTTGAGGTGAAATTCGGCGTATACGGATGAAATACCGTTCCGCCGCCCGCCGTTATCGCGAGAGGATCATAATGTCCGCCGTCGTCTTCGAGCGGTATACCGAACCGGTAACAGACGCCGCCGTTATCCTCTTCCATTCCCCACACACCGTCCGGAGCGAGTGTCGAATTCCATTCGGCGCTCCCGCCGAAACCCCATTCAGGGTGCGGATTAACATTATCCTGACTTCCGTTTCCGTCCTCATCGATGGACCAGTACGGATTCGACGGTGAATACCACGCGCGCACCGCGTTCCGCTGGTCGATGAGATCGTCATTGAATTCCTGCGGCGAATCATAACATGCGTGGCTGGATTCAATTCAGAAAATAAATCCATATACTTTTATTATCCATTTTATAGACTGTCCAGGGTAAACTCAATTCCCCATTTTTTACCCGATCAGGGTAAACAAGATTCCCCACTTTTTTTAAAAAAGGGTAATTAAGATT
>JAFGHO010000104.1 GCA_016930085.1 Spirochaetales bacterium | reverse complement strand
GCAATTGGGCGATGTGAACGGCGACGGCGCGATCAATATCCTCGACGCGTTGAAGATCGCGCAATATTACGTGGGCGCTGACCCGTCCGGATTCGACCCCGATGCGGCGGACGTCGACGCCAATGGCGCGGTAAATATCGTCGACGCCCTTCTCGTCGCCCGGTATTATGTGGGCCTCATAACCTCCTTTCCCGGCGAAACCGGGGAAATGGAAATCGTCGGTTCGTCACTCGAACGCATCACGGACCCCGATCTTCGGGACGGGGAACTGGAAGCGGTCGTCGAGGGAAACAACCTCTTTGCCTTTGACTGTTTCGGCGCGATAAAGGATTCGGAGGACAATGTCTTTTTCTCGCCGGTGAGCATATCCATCGCGTTCGGCATGTGCTACGCGGGGGCGAACGGGAACACGGAAACCCAGATCGCGCAGACCATGCACTTCGATCTCCCGGAAGACCGGCTGCACAACGCCTTCAACGCCCTGGAGGCGGCCCTTACCGAAACAAATCCCGAGCCTGACGAATACACCGGCAAAGATCTCGAACTCCATATCGCCAACAGTACCTGGGGCCAGAGGGATTACACCTTTATGCAGGATTTCCTCGACATTCTCGCCCTCCACTACGGGGCCGCGATGCATACGGTCGATTTTATAGCAAATCCGGAAGCGTGCAGGCTGCTCATCAATGAGTGGGTCGAAGGCGAAACAAAGGGAAAAATCGAAGATCTCCTCCCCGAGGGCTCGATAGACGCGCTGACCCGCCTCGTCCTGACCAATGCGATCTACTTCAAGGCGGCATGGCTCGATCCCTTCGAGCCGGAGGAGACGGCGGACGGCGTCTTCCACAATCTCGACGGAACGGTATCGAGCGTTCCCCTGATGAATCAGTCGACGATAACGTACTTCCATGAAGTCCCGGGCGAATATAAAGCGGTAAAACTCCCGTATGAGGGAACCAAAAAAACATCGATGATCATCATTCTCCCGGAAGAGGGATATTTCGAGGAATTCCAGAACAGCCTCACCTTACAGACATACTCGTCGATCGTCGAATCGATGAGCAGATATATGGTGGATATTTCCATGCCGAAATTCGGCTTTGAATGGGGCGATTCGCTCAAAACCACCCTTCAGGGTCTCGGCATGACGGACGCCTTTAACGACGGCGTGGCGGATTTCTCGGGAATCAACGGCCTTCGCACCCTCGTGATCACGAACGTTTTTCACAAGGCTTTTGTCGCCGTCGACGAAGAAGGAACGGAAGCTGCAGCCGCGACGGCAATCGTTTTCGGGGAGACTTCCGTACCGGGAGGAGCAAAAATCGTCATCGACAGGCCGTTTCTCTTCTTCATCCGGCACGATGATACCGGGTCGATCCTGTTTATGGGGAAGGTCGGCGCCCCGTAAGGACACGTCGGGCGCGTATCGGCGCGCTTCTCTTTTCCTTACATCGGTGAGGGGAGAACAACGATAAAAAAAAGAATGACCGCAATCGCCGCATCCGCGCATATATGCGCGACAAGCGGCGCCAGCATGCCCTTCGATCGATACCGCACATATCCCAGGAAAAGGGACCATAAAAATACCATGACCACGCCGCTTACGCCCCCGGGGAACCCGCGGTAATGCCAGAGGGCAAAAACAATCGCCTGAAAAAGGACGGCCGGAACGATGGAAGCGAATATCCGTGAAAAACCGTCGAACATGACGGCGCGTGCGATAAACTCCTCAAAAAAAGCATTAAAAACAGGAAAAGTGAGGCCGTAGATGATAATGAGGAAGAGCGGCGCCTCCGGGATGAATTTCGAAAATTCCGTCAATGTCTGCCTGAAAATAAGCGCCCAGACGACAAGCCCCGCGACACTTGCAAGCGTAAACAGCACGATCAGTAACCATGTCGTTTTATCCGGCCTGCCCCAGGTCAACCAGTCTATTTCCTTCCGGAATCGCCTGTTGCAGCAGACGATGACAAGATAGACGGCAATCGGCAATAAAAAATCTATCTGGGGTATGTGGATGCCGAAACGTTCCAAGACAGGCAGCGTCAGGAGGCTCGCGGCCGCGTAGACGGTAAAAAAGAGGGTGGGAACGAATATCCGGAAATTGTCAAAATAAAGGAATATGGCAGCCGAAACCGGAATAGTGAGAAAAGCAAGCTTCATACCGGGATTCGGTACCAGCGGGATGACGAAGAGAGATACGGCGAGCACACCGATGAAGAAAAACAGATGCTTTACGGTTGTAAATGGAAAAGCGCCGGTACCCGGCCTGTTATTTTTTCCCATACATCACTCCAAAGTTAAAGTATTTATAAAACACCTCGACATGAGTGAATCCCGCATCCATAAGCCAGCCGATATTTTCATCAACAGTACGCGTTTTATCCAGTTTCATGCGTGCGTAGGCACCGTCCTTTTTCTCCCTGCTCAACGGAGAGGTTTCAATGCATTCACGCCAATGCCTTTGACAGATACGTTCATTCTCCTGCGATGCCGCGGCGAATTGATCCCCATTGATGAAAATACCGCCGTCATTGAGTAACACGTACATCCTTTTATAGAGAGATGCCTTCTCCCGGTCATGAAGGTGATGAATAGAAAGTGCCGAAACGATGATATCAAAGGATCCGGAAAAATCATGGTGTGCGTAATCGGCCCGGATTATCCCTACATTCTTTTTTCGCTTGAACCTCCTGCGCGCCGCTTCGAGCATTTCGCCTGAAATATCGATAAGGGTAAACCGGGCTTTCGGAAATTTCTTTAAAAGAAACCCGGTAAGCAATCCCGTTCCCGCCCCGATGTCGAGGATCGCAGGCCTTTCCTTCCCGGAAGCGGCCAGTTCCACGATAACGGAATAAAAATCGTCAAAACAGGGGATCAATGACCGCCGTTCTTCATCATAATGCGGGGCAATCGAATTAAAGGTTTCGATCAACCGTTTCTTCATTTCTTCACCATAAAAAAAAATCAATCATGGTCAAATCTATACTTTTTTCACCCGGTATACAATATAAGGGCTTAATGAAATATTTTGCACTTGTCTTCGATGTTCTCCCGTGGTATACTTATTCAAGACAGGGATTGCCGAAAAACTGCCGGATATATAAAAGGCCGGCGACACCTCCTTAAACTGTCGGATTAAAAGGCCGTCTGTATAATCGATAATAACAGGGAGAAGGCATATGAAGAATTTCTCAACCATTCCAAGCGGACAAAAAATAAATACGCTCATTTGCACATGTGATGTGACGGGATTCGCCCGTCTGTCACGGGAAAAGGGAATCGAAGCGGTACTCTGCCTGATGAATGATTTTACATCACTCGTAAACGAACGGATTAAAACCTCATCGGGATCAATCATCAAATACATAGGCGATTCGGCACTCATCATTTTCCCGGAAGACGCCGTGGACGAGGGGGTCGCCCTCCTCCTTTCACTGAAAAAAGATATTGAAACCTCATTTTCAAGGCGAAATTTACGTAACAGGATTACTTTTTCCCTTCACTTCGGAGAGGTGATTGTCGCCCGCTTCAAACCCTTCGATACGATCGATATCCTTGGGGACGCGGTGAATACCGCCTTTCTGATCGACAGGGGCGACTACAGGGGACGCTTTGTCATCACCCCCCAGGTGTTCAGAAAATTAAAACCGGAAACTCGCAAGAAGTTTCATAAATACACACCGCCGGTCGTTTACCTGGCGGAATAGCCATGACCGGCAATCCCTGTTTCATATACTGACAATTAATTAAATTGTCAGTATTTCCGATTGTAATGAGTTTGTCAGTTTCTTTTATTATAACGAATTAGACGGAATAGCCAAGTGCAAGAAACTGACAAACTCAAAACAGAGGAGTATAATTCGTTTTGACATGATGCGATTCTTTTATATAATTGAATATGATAACAACAAAATTTCGAGGAGGAAACCATGAAATGTCCAAGCTGTCATAAAATACTGGTAAAGGAAAAACTCAAAAATACCGAAATCGATCGGTGCCCCGCATGTTCGGGTCTCTGGCTGGACCAGGGCGAACTGGACAGGCTGACGGAAAGCGGAAAAAGGAAAATGGAATACAATATCACCGCCTATGATGCCGGGATTCATGGTGACAAATATCCCGAGCGTGATTGTCCCCTTTGCGGAAAAGCGATGAAAAAAGTGGCCCTGCCGCAGGACAAATCGATTATTCTTGATTTTTGCACTTCATGCAGGGGATTCTGGCTGGACAAGGATGAACTGAAAGCGTCGATTTCCCTCCTGAAAAAAAAGAAAGATCCTGCAAACCTCATCTACGATCCCATTATGGTCTATCTCAAAATGCTTTCCGAGGAACCGCACCTTTTCTGATATTTATCCGATATCCCGTGTTCCGTGCGCACGACTCGCATGAGTCAGACAGGCCGTTTCAAAGGGTCGTTTATACTGAAGATGAGATATTGATATATCAACGAAGTTCGTTTGTTTGTTCCACATTATTGAGGTGAAAATATTCGAGTAATGTATTGAGATCGTGCTTGTTCATTTCCCAGAACTTTATTCCGGTCTCGTATATATCACCACTCAGACGTTTGCTCCAGATGACCTTGCCGTAGACACACAACTTTTTATTGTCGTTGACGGTAAAGATCAGAAGAATGATATTATCCTTTCTGAATTGTTCGTGGGTGATTATGCACAGCCCTTCAGAATTATAGTTTTTGACCCCGGTTCTGATGGGAACGGAATAATCCACATAGAGATCGATCTCGATCCTCGGATTATTTCGCCGGTCCGATTCGTCTTTGAGTCTGTCATAGACATATTTCTGTATTTTCTGTCTGTCGACAAGAAGAAGAGAAACAAATTTCACCCCGCACTCGTATGTTTCCTGTTTTATCGTGTGACACCTGATGATTTTTCCGATAATATTGAGCGTCCCGACTTCAGGCAGCAAAACGGCGAGGAACAGGGGTGTTCCGACCGAAAAAGGGAATTTGGACGTCAGACAAAGCCCGCCTTCACTAATATTCTTTGCCTCCGCCTCCACCACGCCATGATAATCGATTAATGTCGTCAGGGGCGCCCTATCATACTTTCTCTTCTCATCCACAATAGAACCCTCTTTTTTAAAAAATTTTGTTATTTCATCCCCTCCATTTATAAAGGTACTGCGCCGCATATTCATCGACCATAAGGGAATTCCCCCTATTTAGCCTCAATGAATTCCTGAGGATATACACGGTTTTAATGGTAAGCATATTACCCCGATATCAGCAGAGTTCGTCTGTCAATCCCACGTAATATTGCGCGACGAGCAATGCGTCGACAATACCGATACTCCCGTCGCAATCCGCGTCGGCATACTCGGTAAAAAAACCGGCCGGATCGAGCCCGACATAATACTGGGCGATTAAAAGCGCGTCGACGATATTGACGACACCGTCCGCATTCACGTCGCCGGTCTCACCGGTTCCCGCGGTCTGTGCGGGAGGGGAGGTCGGCGTGACGGCCGGAGGGGAGGTCGGCGGCGTTGTGGGGGGTGATGTTTGTGACGGAATTCCGTAATAGGCGGACACATTCGTTCCCGTTTCCGTCGAATAAAGGACGATCTCATGGTCGAGTCCGATGTATTTTCCCGAGCCATTCTGCCAGAGTGTCGGCTCTATTATGCCGTATTTGGTTTCATCGACCGTATTCCAGTCGTCTCCCAGTATCCCACCCGTGTCCCCCGAGTTGGGATTGAGGCACCAGAAGGTATGGTGGAGCCCTTCGTCGGCGATGAAATCGGAAAGGTATTGAAGCCACTGCCTGTTGTTTGCGTTGGCAAGCTTTCCCCCCCACTCCCCGATGAGTACCGGCGCCATATTCCGCTCCGCAATATAGAACCAGTTGGGCCCCCAGCATTCTTCATACAACCGCTGTCCGGTGAATCCGTCCACGAACCATGGCTGGAGGTGGATATCCGGTCCGTAATCATGGGGGGAATAGACCAGTTTGTCATTATGCGAACCGAGATTCACAGGATAATCAGCCGCGCCCCGGAGATTACCGCCCCACCAGTTGAAGTAGGAGGTAAATTTGTCGGCCGTCGCGTAGGTATAACCGGGCATCGGGTAACATTCGATCCCTTCGACCAGAATGAGAAGATTCGGGTTTCTCGAAAGTATTGCCGTCCCGATGTCACCGGCCGCCTTTCGCCAGTTATTACCGTCCTGCGAACCGTCCCATTTCGCGGCCGCCGGATCGTTTCCGAACGGCTGGCCGTGTGGTTCATTGAACAGATCCACGGCGACTATCGTATCGTTTACGCTGTACCGTTCCGCGAGCCACTGCCACGCCGACTGCAGATTCGAGACGGAACCCCAGACCGCTTCATTCTGGCCCTTGGCGATCCCGTGCATGTCGAACATGATCTTCATCCCGAGCGATTGGCAGTAATCGATCACAAGATCCAAAAGGGTGAGACTCGAGACCCCGTCAATGTCCCAGTTCACTTTTCCGTCCACATGATTGACGAGTGGATCCTGACCCGAGCGCCACTGATTGACCAATTCCGCGGAGAGGGGAAGCCTCATGATATTGAATCCGCGCGATGTCATGGTCTCGACGGCATATCGCCAGTTTATTTTGTCGAAATTGTAGAACCCGTTCACCGATGTCTCGAACCCGAACCAGTTGATACCGGTAAGCCTCACCGAATTACCGTTCCTGTCGACAATCCTGCTGCCGTCGGTGGAAAGCCAGTCGTCCCCGGCGGGCGGCGGGGGCGCCGGTTCGGGCGGCGAAGGGGGTTCCTCACCCCAGAGGAGGGTGCCGTCACGGTAAAGGGTCACTTTTTCATAATCCTCATATGAAACGATATCGGGATCGAACGAGTAATCGTCCGACTGGTCGAAATAACCGCCCCCGTCCTTTTCGATGCGTATCTGAAATCCTCCGGTCTCTTCTCCCGGTGCGAGGGTCCCGGATGCGAAACTCAACTCGAAATATCCGTCGTGAAACGCCCCGGACGCGTTCTGTGAGGGCGTCCAGTCGAACGTAAGTTTCTGATCCACATACCCTTCTTTTGTATAATAATAGCGGACACGTAATCCCGCGAGTGATACAGCCGTCTCACCACGATTCACAAGGGAGATAAAAGGGCGTATCTTGTAGAAAAATTCGGTGGGTTCGCCGCACATATACCGGACGACGATTTCTTGCGCGCCGGCAAACCGGCATATCGGTATCAACATAAACAGCAGAAAAAAAGCCTTTTTCATTTTTTAATCCCCCTTTTTATCGATACGTTTTTTTTTCACGATTTTTTTCATTTTATCATAAAAAGGAACGGAAAACAATCGTTATTTTATCCCCGGGCCGGAAACGGATTCATTCTTGCATATAAAGTGTAAAAACAATATTTTTTTAAAATAAAATATTTGCATTTTTCCCCTTTTTATGATAAGATACGCCGTTATCTTAATGGCCATATTTAATATGGTAATAGACGAATGCCCGTAAATATCACGGCCGCGGGGCATGGGCATTAAAAAAAACGTCCGTTCGGGTATGTTCGGACGACAAAAAAAAGAAACATCGTGATAATAAAAAAATATTAAAAAACGGAGGTATAAAAAGTATGAAAAAAACGATTTTTTTATGTATTGTCATGCTTATTGTCGCATCGTTATCGTTTGCGGCAGATCTGAAAGTTCAATATCTGTGCGGCGATTTTGGCGCAACGACAGACAACCACATCAAGCCACACCTGAATATCGTCAACACGGGGAGTGCATCCGTCTCCCTCACCGATTGTACCGTTCGATATTACTACACAAAAGAAGGCCTGGCGGATGAAACATTCAATGTCGACTGGGCTCAGATCGGTGGTTCCAATATCATCGGATCTTTCCGTGAAGGGTATCTCGAGATAACCTTCACCCCGGGCGCCGGAACACTCGCTCCGGGAAGCCAGTCTGGACCTATCATGGTTCGTTTCAACAAGGATGACTGGTCGAATTACGACGAAAGCAACGATTATTCCTACAACAAATCCTTCTTTTTTTATACCGATTGGCAAAACATCTCGCTTTTCTTTGACGGGACGCTCGTATGGGGGAAGGAACCCGGCGGTTCATCCCCCTCTGAAGACCCCACCCCGAATCCGGATCCCGAAACACCGGCGCCGGCAATAACGACGCCCGTACCCGTCCCGGAAACTCCGGAAGCGGGGATCTTTGTCGAGGCGGACGGGACCATCGTGATGGAAGCCGAGCATTATACGGAAAAGATTCCCGGCTCCGGATATTTTTCACGTTCGGAATGGAAAGAAAACGCCTCGGTCAGGGGGGCAAGCAACGGGTGGTACATGAGGGCGCTTCCCAATAGGGGCCTCAATGCGAAGGGCTCCAAGAACGCGCCCGCCGTCACGTACGCCGTGTCCGTTGCCACACCGGGAACCTACTCCCTCTGGGCACGCAAAGCGGGGAACTCGGGAAGCGACGATTCCTGTTCTCCAGCCCTCAATGACGGGGGGACCTATGAATGGCATTACGGGATGTCCTTTACGTGGAAATGGGCGCGATGTCCCCGCCAGTTCGATCTGGAAGCGGGCGTTCAGACGCTTAATATCTATATGAGGGAAGACGGGGCGATGATCGACAAAATCATTCTGACCCGGAACGGGAATTTCACGCCTTCGGGAACGGGTCCCGACGAGAGCGCACGCGCCGCCGAGATCACACCCACGCCCGAACCGGCTACTCCGGAAACGACCCCGGTGTGGTCCCCCGCACCCGTCCCGACGGACGCGGTTGATTACGCCGGTAAGGTCTTTGTCGTTCCGTCTTCAATCGACGTTCCGGCGGGCAATGATTTTTCCGTCGAACTTCACCTGAACACGGGAACGCAGAAAATCGCCGCGTACGGTATCGATGTCACCTTCGACGAATCGGTTATCACGCTGAATTCATCGATCGGAAACTTCTACGGTGCTGAAGCGGGCCCGGACGGCTTTATCTCCGCCGCCGCCGCGAGCATACCGGGCCTTATCAGGATGACGGGGTTCGATGTTACGGGCACCGGTCCCGGAACGGACCTGAATTTCCTGAAAATCAACTTCCGGGCACTCAATCCAGGTTTGGCCGTGCTCGAAGTATCGGTCGACCAGCTCGCCGACCCCAGCACAAACACGATCGGGAACCCGGTCGGCAGCAATGGATACGTGACGGTCACGGCGGCCGAACCGACGCCGCTGGTGACCGTAGAGCCCGGGGAGCCGTCACCGACGGGATTCCCGCCCGTGACAAACCCGCCGTCGGTGACGAACGCCCCGGCCGTAACCGACCCGCCGCCGATAACGAATCCGCCGGACGTAACGGATCCACCGGCACCGGGTTCGCTTGACGGCGATGTCTGGGTGGAAGTCCCCGCGTCGTCGTTTTCGGTCGGCGACGAGTTCGACGCGGCCGTTCATGTCAATACCGGAAGCGCCACAGTCGCGGCTTATTCATTCCGGATCAACTACACGCCCGCCGTTATCAGTCTGAACGGCGATTATGAAAGCGCCATCGAGGCGGGACCGGACGGTTTTATCGCGGCGAGCAGCATGTCGCCGGTGGAAGGACTTATCCAGGTCTCCGGTTTCGACACGTCGGGTAAAGGCCCGTCGGACGATCTCCTTTTCCTCATCGTCCATTTTATAGCGGTGGGAACGGGAACGACGCCGGTGTATATCGAAATACTCACCATGGTGGACGTCAACACAATCGACTTCGGAGCGGTCCGGAGCATCGAGGCGAATGTCGTCGTCACCGGCGGGGGTGCCGCGCCAACCCCGTCGCCGACACCCTTTCCCAACCCGGTCACGGGGGACGTTAACGCGGACGGCCTCATTAACATCGTGGACGCGCTTATCATGACGCAACAATTCGTCGGTCTGAACCCGGCCAATTACAACGCCGGCCAGGCCGACGCGAACGGCGACGGGATGCTCAATATCATCGATGCACTCCTCGTCGCCCAATACTATGTCGGATTGATGGCCGAATTACCGCCCGAACCGACGGCGGAGCCTGCTGAAACTCCCGAACCGCTGCCAGGTCTCGGTGACGTATGGTTTGTCCCCGAAAGCATATCCGCCGAAGCCGGCGTACCGTTCGAGATCGAACTGCACCTCAATTCGGGCGAAACGGCGGTAGGGGCATATGACATGGTCATCGCCTACAATTTCGATACGATGACGGTCTATTCGAATATCGGCCAGAATGGCGTCGAAGCCGGCGCGGACGGTTTCGTTACCTCCGTCAACGTGAACAATCCCGGCGTCGTCCTGGCAAACGGGTTCGATGTCTCGGGAACGGGTCCGGGCGAAGACCTCCACCTTATAACCATACACTGGATGCCGATCGCGGAGGGAGAGATGGAGGTGACCGCCTACATCAACATGCTGGTCGCGCCCGACACATCAATGTTCCCGCAGCCTGAACCGGCAACCTGTTCAATCAGTGTCGTACAGGGGACCACCCCGACGGAAATACCGACCGCCACACCCTCTCCGGAACCCACGCCCGTCCCGACGGAAACCCCCGCCCCGACACCGGGCCCGATCGAGGGCGCGGGCGAGGTATGGCTCGAACTTCCGGCAGCAACGGTCGACCAGGGGAGCACCTTTACGACCGTCCTCCATATCAACAGCGGGGACCAGACCGTCGGCGCTTTCGGGTTCGACATCAACTACGATCCCGAACTTATTTCCGTCGTCGAGCTGATTGACGGACCCGACGGCTACGCGACGGCTGTCAATTACGACATGCCGGGGACACTCCGGTTTTCGGGGTTCAATGTCGAGGGATGGGGGCCGGGAACGGACCTCTCGTTTGTTTCCATTGTATGGGACACCCTCTACGGCGGAACATCGCCCCTCGATGTCGAGGTAAGGACGCTCGCCGACCTGTCGACAAACCACGTCGGCGTTCCAATCGGTATCGACACGGAAATCATCATCATCGGGGAACCGCCGCCCGAACCCACCGAAACACCAGTTCCAACGCTGACACCGGTCCCGACGCCCACACCCGAAGTGACGCCGACCCCTCCGCCCACGCCGGGCCCGATTCCCGGTTCGGGTGAAGTCTGGTTCGTTCCATCGGAATTGACGGTGGAACAGGGTGAAACCTTTTTTACCGAAATCCATATTAACAGCGGCGACCAGCGGCTTGCCGCTTACGGTATCGATGTTTTCTACGATTCCCGGCTTCTTTCCGCGGATGCCATTATCGATGAACCGGAAATTTTCGAGACCACGACAAACTACGGTATACCCGGTCAGCTGCGTACCGCGGGATTCGCGAACGAGGGCCTTGACCCGAGTGAAGATATCACCTTCTGCAGGATTCAATGGACCGCCCTGTACGGCGGGATCACGCCGATCGACCTCGATATACGGACCCTGGCCGACAGCAGCGTGAAAATAATCAGCATGCCTCTGGGTATCGACGGGCTTGTTACCATCACGGGCGATCCGCCGCCTGAGGAAACCGATCCGCCGACCCAGCCGCCGACCCCGGAACCGACGGAAACACCCGAGCCGACTGAACCGCCTGTCGTAACCGAATCACCGGTTTCGACTGATATCCCGACATCCGTCCCCACGGCGGTACCGCAACCGACGCCGGTACCCGGCGGGGGGGGTGGGACACACGATGCGGGAGACTTATGGATAGTCCCTGAGACCCAGACTGCCGTTATTGGTACCAATTTCGCCACGGAAATCCATGTGAATACCGGTACAACTCCGCTTCTCGCATTCGGGTTTACTGTACGTTATGATGATTCCATGATCGCGATCGATCCAAATCACGAATCAAGCGGTGTCTTTGCAGGACCGGACGGGTTTGTGTCTGCAATTAATTATAACAATCCGGGATCGCTTGTTATGAGTGGTTTTGATCCCATTGGGACGGGCCCGGGTGAGGATCTCCATATCGTATCAATATACTGGATACCTGTCGATATTGGAGAGACATCTATGACGTTCGACTTAAATGCTTTGGTTGGGCCGGATGCAAATGACATCGAAACAAATATATACAGCATAACATATTCGATTAATATTGTAGAAGGACCTGAACCAACGGTGATACCAAGCCCCTCTCCGGTACCGACCGAAACTCCGGTTCCCACGGAAGAACCGACTCCGGCGCCGACAATGGCACCGACGTCGACACCGGCACCGACAGCGACCCAGCATCCTGATGCATCCGGCATTGTCGGGGGCGTATGGATCGTTCCCTCAAGCCAGAGTGTCACAGTGGGCGATAATTTCACCACCGAAGTCCATATGAACGCCGGTACGCATAGACTGGCCGCATACGGTATCGATCTTTCATACGATTCAGTCATACTCAGTGTCAACGCGAATATCGGAACAAACGGAGTAGAAGCGGGCCCGGACGGCTTCGTGGCCGCAGTCAACAACGGCAATGCTATACTCCGAATCAGCGGGTTTGACACAAACGGCACCGGACCGGGAGAAGACCTCTATGTCCTGAGAGTAAACTGGACCGCCATGGCTGCGGGGACAACCTCAATCACGATTCTTGTCGATCAATTGATCGATGACTCCTACGCCGATTTTGGCAATGAAACAGGTACCGCGGGTACGGTCACCGTCAACAATTAATCGAAGCACGCGAATAAAAAGAGTGATGACAGAGCCATCCGGGAATATCCCGGATGGCTTTTTTTATCGTTTATAACGAGGCGATCATTTTTCGTGTATTTTCAATAAAATCCAGAACGGCAAACTCTTTTGCCTTTGCTTCCACCTCGACGGTAATATCCAGACGGGGCCATGAAGCGGGGATGTCTTTTGGATCGATAAAATCATGATGTTTTTTTTCATCCGGCCGCCCCCACCCCGCTATCGGACTTGAAATATGGAATAGGGGTTCCCTGTTCCATGTGGCAATCGCACGTTCCGTCACCTCGGTGGCAGCAAGGCCGTCGGGAAGGCAGCGGTGATGGTGGACGTCATAGACAAAGGGAATCCGGGTGTTGCCCCGTTCCTGAAGGCGTTCGCAGAACGAAAGGATATCCTCCGGCGTATAGGACCTGTCGTCGTTTTCAAGCGCGAGATATGTTTTCACCGCGGCGGGCAGTCCCGGAATCCGGTCGTAAAGCCGGTTCAGGGCATCCGGTTTGTCGCCGAAGACGCCTCCCGCGTGAAGGGTGATGACATCCGCGCCGACCCGCTCCGCCAGTTCCGCCTGATACACGAGTTCCCCGATCGAAGCGGCCGTCACGTCGGGTGAGGGTGAGTTGAGGAGGACAAACTGGTCCGGATGAAAGGTAAGCCGGATATCATGCAGGCGGGAGAATTCATGGCATTCGGAAAGGATGCGTTCAATTTCTCCGTATTCGGGAAGGTCCTCTATGCCGTACCCGCAGGCCGGATGCGTGGCAAGGGGCAGGAAACGGCTCGTGATCCTGAAATCACCGATACCGTGATCGCGGCAGTACAAGAGGGTTTCGTAAAGGGCGTGCGCGTTATGCAGGGCGATGAGTGAAAGCCGTTCTCGCTGCTCCCTGTGCGTCAATGTCCTGAGATAACGATATGTCGTTTGTCTGAATGTGACAGGTTCCTTTTTAAAGAGACAGCAGAGTCCCGCGCGGATCATGGGATAATATACTCATATCGGGGGGATAATGAAACATCCCCGTCTACCGGACAATCCCGTACCGCGGCCGGACCACAGCAGGAGAACGCCGTCCGCTTATGATAGTTAAAACCTCGATATCAGCCCCACATCGTACTGTGCGATCCGTAATGCATCGACGATATCAATCCTGCCGTCATGATTGACGTCGGCCAGGGCCGTATCCAGGATGGAGGTATCCCCGCTGACATAACACCGGGCAACGAGGAGCGCGTCGACAATGCCGATCCGCCCGTCCCGGTTCACATCCCCTAAAGCCGGGGTCGATACCGTGACGCTTCCGCCGGTTCCGGCCGGTGTTCCGATGGTAAAGGTAAAGGGATCGACGATATCATTGACAATGAGGTCGATATCCGAGGTTCCCGTCGCCAACGCGATAAAATTGACGGTAACGATATGTATGTCTTCACCAGGCCCCGTTCCAGTGGTATCGAAACCCGATATTATTTTATCACCCGGTGTGTTTGCGTCCGTTGCCGAGACAAAGCCGTCTGGACCGGCGACCACGCCGTCCGTTCCGACACCGAAATTCAGGGAAAGAATATTCGTGTTGTAACGCACATGGAATCCATAGGCTGCGAGTTTTCTGTTTCCCGTGTTCGCGTGAATCTCGATCGTAAACCGCTCGTAAAGGGGAACGGTCTGCCCGGCCGGATATACCCATACTTCACCTGTTCCCGGAAGATCAGGTTCGAGCGATACATCGATCGTATGGGTTCCCGGTTCGATTTCCACCGAATAAGGGGCGTATCCGGTTTTCCCGATCAGAATTATAGCCGTTTTACCGGTGTACGCAGTCAAGGAATAGTCACCCGACGCACCGGTTTCGGTGTTCGCATATTCCCACGCTTCATTATGATAACTGCGAAGACGAATCACGACGCCTTCAAGGGGCGATCCCGTATCGCGGCGGCTTACCGTGCCGCTTACCTCGTAACAATTATCCGGATCGGGTATTGTCACGGAAAGCTCGAAAACGCCGCTGCCGATCTCTTCCGCGACGAGGGTATCATAGCCGTCTTTACTTACGGTCACACTCGTGATTGTCCTGTCCGAATAGTAGGTAATCGACAGTTTTCCCGTACTGGCGGTATGACCGATTGTCGAAAACCCATCATGGTATCGTATCTCTACGCGCGCACCTGATAACGGTTCTTTTGTTCCGAAGTCAATCACCGTCACATCGACCGTGGTCACCGGGGTGGGTGTCGGGACTGCGGTGGGGTCCGGTGTGTACTGGATGAGGAGACGGGACGGGAAGCGCGATGCCGTATCGAACGCTTCCGTATCAAAGGCCCCATACATCGGTATCATCACATATAATAAAAAATATATGATAAAGCAGGGAATCATTACTTTTTTCATTGAATTTCTCCTTTTTTTGAATACCATTATATCACAATCCAATTCGATTGTCGACTCATTTTTCCGCCGGAAAAAGACAAACGGTGAATGATCACGGTATCCCGCAATAGGGTTCCAATAAAACACTTGACAACAGACAGACTTGTCTGTATATTATAATCAACAAACAAAAAGGGGGTATGTCGATGAAATCAACACCTCGAATCAAAGGGAATATCTGTCTGAATGTGAATCCCGACGGGTGCCGGGACATGGTCGGAGTGGCCGTCGAGAACCTCAAAAGGAGAGAACCCGTTTCCGGTCCCCGCCATGTCCTCATTATCGGCGGTTCAACCGGGTATGGTCTGGCAAGCCGTCTGGTTTCGGCATTTTCCTGCGGGGCCGGAACCACGAGCGTCGCTTACGAGAGGCCGCCCGAGGGTTCCCGAAACGGTACCGCCGGCTGGTACAAGACAGAAGCCTTCGAACGGTACGCCGGGGAATCCGGTCTTCATCATCAAAGCTTTTTCGGCGACGCCTTTTCACACGAAATGAAGGACAGGGTTTGTTCGTATCTCTCATCCGCAAGGACGAGGGTCGATCTTGTCGTCTACAGCCTCGCATCGTCCGTCAGAAGGGACCCGGTCACTTCCGAAATCTACCGGGGGGTAATTAAACCGATCGGAGAAAGCGTGCGGGGCAAGACAATCGATCTGAATACGGTGGCCTTGAAAGAACTTATTCTCGAACCGGCGACGGACGAGGAAATCAGGGGAACGGTGAAGGTGATGGGAGGAGAAGACTGGGAAGGTTGGATAGAAAAGCTGTTTGCATTCAACCTGCTTGAACCCGGCGCCGTGACGGTCGCCTATTCATATATCGGCCCCCCCCTCACCGCCCCGCTTTACAGGAACGGAACACTCGGCGAAGCAAAAAAGCATCTCGAGGCAACGGGCCGCAGTCTGAACCGGCTTCTCTCTTCCATACGCGGGTCAGCTTACGTAAGCGTGAACAAGGCGGTTGTCACGAAATCGAGTGCCGTGATTCCCGTTGTCCCCCTCTATATCGCGATTCTCTACAAGGTAATGAAAGAAAAAGGCCTTCATGAGAACACGATCGACCAGATCTACCGCCTTTTTTCGGAAAAACTCTACGGGAATCACCCGGTAAACCTCGATGAAGGGTACAGGATCAGGATGGATGATTACGAATTGCAGGCCGATGTACAGGAGAGGGTCTCCGACCTTTGGCGGCAGGTGACCGGCAACAACCTTCATACGCTTGCGGACACGGAGGGATTTATGGCCGATTTTCTTCTCATGTCCGGTTTTTCTCTTCCGGTCGGTTTATATCCCGCCGGATAATGGAAGCAGAGGACACGGAAAGGTCCGGCACCGTAGCGGTTTTTACCCATGCGGGTTGTCCCGGTCCCGGTAATAAACAAACGCCAGCTTTACCCGAGAAGCCGCATGAATGAATCGAGCATTCCTTCGATATAGTGAATGTCACCGGTGAGCCGCCACATGATAAAAGCGCCTTCGTTTATCCGGACGATTTCCCTGAAAAGGGTATCGCTTTCAATATCTCCGGCAATTTCACCGGTCCTGCGGGCTTTTTCGAAAAGTCCCGTCATAATCGACTGCCAGCCCCCGGTAATTTCCCTGAACTTTTCTTTGAGCCTGATATTGTCGGGTTCCATCTGAAATCCGATATTGGCGATGGGACAGCCGTTAAAGACCGTCTCCCTCTGCACATTTCTCATAATCAGGCGGGTCCATCGTTTGAAAAAGTGATGCATCGACCTGCTGCGGTCGATGAGTCTTCGAATAACGCGGGTAATCGTATCATTGTAGATATCGAGGCACTCGATGATCAGGTCTTCCTTTGAAGGAAAATACTGATAAAAACTCGCCTTTGCCACCTTCGATTCAGCGATAATCTGATTGATCCCCGTATGCTTTGTCCCCTGGTTGTAGAAAAGCCGTGCGGCGACATCGAGAATACGGTGCCGGACGTTTTTTTTGTTTTCATCCGAATGAAACCCGAATATATGTTTTTTCATGGGCGTCGTCACCGGAACTATACCATACTCTGATGCGGTTGTTCAAAGGGCGGAAAAGGAAATTCGGTCGGTGATATGACGCCTTGTTTTATTTCAAAAGGCGCGCCTGTTTTTCCGTCCATGTTCGATTGCCGTACCATCACGGTTACAACCGCACAAAAAAACCCCACGGCGCCGTGTCTCCTCGCGAACATCCGTGGGGGTGTGTCACATTTCGATTCAGGCGATCATCGACTAACAGAACCTGTCGATGAGGCCGACGTAATACTGAGCGATTAATAACGCATCGACAATATTAACATTACCGTCGCAATTTGCATCGGCTGAGGTAACACTGAACGGGCTTGGAGACAATCCCACATAATATTGGGCGGTCACCAATGCGTCGACGATATTAATCGCGCCGTCCCCGTTTGCATCCCCCTTTGTTTCCTGGGGCGGGGTTGTCACTGATCCGCTTTGCAGGGTGATATCCATCCGGTCGATGTTGGGCGCCCCTTCACTTCCCGTAGCCGACAACCGGATCGTAACGGTCCCGGTATAGACGGGAACCGTCATGGAAACGGTCGACCAACCGGTCCACTCCCCGGTAGGGGCAAAGGGGAGTTCGTCCCATGTCTGGCCGTTTATAAGAAGGCGGCACGGCCTGTCGCTGTCCCCGCCATTGGCATACACGAATCCGAGGTTCGCATCCGCGTTGGAACCTACCGAAACCGTCCATTCGATGTAAGCGCCGGATTCATTCGCGGTATTCGCGTAGCCGCTTCCGGTATAGCCGGAATGTTCCGTGTCGATCGTTCCATTGGACATATAAGCGTTTTCCGCCTGAAGGTTGTAGGTTACCCCCGGTACGAGCACTTCGGGAGTGGGGGTTGGTTCCGGGGTCGGTGTCGGTTCGCTCGGAGGACTTGTGGCGCCCCCGCCCGCGTACCGTATGTTCGGCTGCGGAGGGGTTCCCATCCCGTCGCCGAGGAAATAACTCGTGTGCGGCGGCTGGTTGTACGCCACGTTCTGCCAGGCGATCCCGAGCCGGTACACGGGATCGTGCATGAGAGTATGAAAGCGGTAGTTCGTCGTTGCGGTCGTCGTATAGATGCGAAGGGTGTTTCCCGCTTTCCAGATCACCTCTTCCCGCCAGTCGCCCCAGATATCGGCCTGAAGGCGGGGTGTCGATTTGGTTCCATTGTTCGAGGAGCACCCGCTTGCCGAAAGAAGGGTGGAGCCGCCGTATTTTGTGATCGATGTGCCGTCGAGAAGTTCGCGGAGCAGGTCCCCGTCCCACCAGACGACGAAATTGGAGGATGCGGGCGAGTTTCCGGCGCTTCCGTTCGTGCATGTACGGAGACCGCTCGTCCCACCCCAGCATTCCATACCGCGATACGATGCGGTGAGGTCCCCGGCGCAGCCCCGGCCCACATCGGCGTTACCGGTCTGCCATATGATCGAACCGCTTCGCGCATCGAGCAGCGCGGAACCGGGCGTGCCGTCGCCTTCATGAATACCCCACACTTCCAGTCCCGATCTGTTCGGATCGATATCACTCAAATGCATCGCATCGCCGTGTCCGAGCCGGGAGTTCCAGAGGCCGGTTCCGTTATCGTCGATACAGCACGATCCATAGACGATTTCGTCCCTGCCGTCCCCATCCACATCCGCGACACTCAGGTTGTGATTTCCCTGTCCCGCATACGAGGTGTTACTGTTGCTGTCAAAGGTCCACCGGTGCGAGAGGTTTCCGTTCCGGAAATCCCACGCCACCAGCACCGTTCTCGTGTAATAGCCGCGGCACATGACCAGAGAGGGATTCGAACCGTCGCAATAGGCGATACACGCGAGAAAACGGTCCACCCTGTTCCCGTAGCTGTCTCCCCAATCGGAAACATTCCCGCGGGCGGGCAGATAATCGACCGTGGACAGGGCACGTCCCGTCCGGCCGTCGAATACGGTGAGAAACTCCGGACCGGAAAGAATATAACCGTCGGAGTTCACGTAATTGGCGTTCGCGTCCCCTATGACGTTACCGGCACCATCCCTTGTACCGTCGGCCGTCTTGCAGGCGACCTCCGCAAGCCCGTCGCCGTCGAGGTCATACACCATAAACTGGGTGTAATGGGCGCCGGCGCGGATGTTTCTTCCCAGATTGATGCTCCACATCCGTGTTCCATCGAGTTTGTAGGCATCGAGATACACCACATCCGTCACCCCCGACTGCGAATTGTCCTTGGCGTTTGTCGCGTCCACCTTCAGCACGATCTCGTATTCTCCGTCACCGTCGAGGTCCCCGACGCTGGCGTCGTTTGGTTCATGCCCGGAGGGGACATTCACGGATATGGAGAGATAATTGGTCGAAAGAACCCTGGCGGCCTCGCTTGCCGCCTGTTCCTGTCCGTTCACTACGGCCCGTACGGTGTACGTCCCGCTTCCCCCGCTTGCATCCTGATAGCAGGTGGCATTCGTAACCGGAGAGGAGTTGAGCTTTGTCGAACCTTTATATACATTGAATCCCGTATCAAGGGATTCATCCCCGAAAAGACGCCAGGACAGAAAATATCCGCCCCCGGACGACACAGCAACAAGTCCGCGGTTGAGTCTCTCCGCCTGGCGCTGTGCGCCTGCCGCCCCCGCGACGAAGAGGAGAAGGACGATCGTCAGCCCGGCCAACAATACATTTTTCCCTTTTTTCATTGTTTTCTCCTTTTTAAAATATTTTATTGTTTCAACAAAATGACTCAATTATATCACAACGGAAGCTGTATTGCAAGATTATAAGTTGAATCGTAGTACAACGACATCGGAGAAACCCTGATGCATCAATGGGTGAAATCCAATACAATCCGGACAGTCATTTTAAACATCATATACCGTTTGCGTTATCGTTACCTCATCATATATGATTCTCCTTCCCCTGTCAAATCAGGCTTTATCGTTATTCGGCAAGCTTCGGCGGGATCCAAAACAACCTTGACAAAAGCTTCTTCCCGGGATACTATAAAAACGAAAGAATGCATGACATGGTACTTCCTGTATCGCCAAAACGAATAAAAAAAACATAATAAAAAAGCGAAAGGAGTAACAGTGAACGTTTCAAGAGATTTAAGAGT
This sequence comes from Spirochaetales bacterium, assembly GCA_016930085.1. NCBI lineage: Bacteria > Pseudomonadati > Spirochaetota > Spirochaetia > Spirochaetales > Spirochaetales bacterium. The sequence continues at coordinate 53,132 of JAFGHO010000104.1, read as the reverse complement.
TTCGAGAACAAAACAGGTTGTCCTTTTTAGTCTTCTCTCCATTATCATCATATGCATGTTCAGCCGCACATACAGCGCCGTTCAGCTTCCACAGTCGACGGTCGCGGTCGTTCAGGCACGGAAAGCCCGGGCTGCCGATCTCGAGTACTCAGACATTAAAGCGCTGGTCGCAGAAGCCGTCGAACTCTCAGGCGGACTGGAGGCGATCGTGAAAAACGGCGACAGCGTGGTGATTAAACCGAATCTCGTCATTATGGAAACGGTGGAGGGACCACTTCCCCCCGAAGTCAACGGTATCACGACCGATTACCGGGTCGTACGGGCGATCGTCGAACTCGTCCGTGAAATCAATCCCGACGGAACGGTATATGTGATGGAGGGTTCGGCGTACCCCACACGGCCCGTCATGGAACAGCTTCGCTACAATCATGACGATATTCCCGGGACGGACGGCATCCTCGCGATCGAGGAAGACAGCGGCGGCTGGCAGGATTTCGATTCCCCCGGTATCGTGCAGGTCGAGCTTCCCAACGGAAGACTCAATACATCGTACTATATGAACCGGAAATATTACGAAGCCGACGTCCTCATCAGCGTCCCCACCCTGAAAAATCATTCGAGCGCCTGCATCACCGGCGCGCTGAAAAACGTCGGTATCGGCGGACCGCCCGCGAACATTTACGGAACCGCCGAAGACGATCCCCTCAGGTTGAATATGGTAAGTCATTTCTCCGCCGATCTCCACGCATGGATCCATGACTGGAATCTCTGCAAGCCGATCGATTTCGTCGTCATGGACGGACTCCAGGGTTTTCAGAACGGACCGGGCCAGGCGGAAGCAACACTCTCCCTCGAAGCCGATCAGATGAACATGAGGCTGATTCTGGCGGGAACGGACGCCGTCGCGGTTGATACGGTCGAGGCGTTTCTGATCGGTTGGGACCCCGGTACGGTTCCCCATCTCACCTACCTCAACTCGAGTTCCGCCGGGAACATCGACGCCTCCTGCATCACGGTGAAGGGCGCCAGGGTCATGGATGTGAAAAAGAAGTTTGCGGGAACCCGCCCGTGGGCGGGCGGTTCGCAGATAACGGACACGACACCACCGTCGCTTGACATCGCTTCGGCCCGGTTTGAAAACGGTATGCTGAACATGTCGCTTGCCGCGGGACAGGAGACGGTGAAAGCGGAAGTCTACATCGACGGCGGATTACGTACCCCCGTCATTAAGGAAAATTTCGATTCGATTACCGTGAATGCGGCCGAATATCTCGAAGGGGATCACATCGCGGATATTTTTGTCTATGACAAGTATCTCAACCATTCGAGCGCGTCGATCTCTTTCAATGCGTCGTCAGGAGAAATATCGTCACCGCCCCCGTCCGGGACGGAGACGCCGGCCCCCGAAACAACCGTCGTTCCTTCACTCGCGCCGACAGGCATTGTCACGGGTGAACGCGGCGACGTCAATGGAAGCGGAACGATCGATATCGTTGACGCGCTCCTCACGGCACAGTTCTACGTCGGTCTCGACCCGGCGAATTTCGATGAAGAAAGCGCAGATGCCGATTGTAATGGGTCGGTCAACATCATCGACGCCCTGCTGATCGCCCAATATTACGTGGGCCTGATCGAGGGATTCTGTCAATAACCTTTAAGCGAGAGTGGCCGATGAAGAAAATATCGATACAATCCTGTACGATATGCTTTCTCCTCCTTTTCCTTTCCGGATGCGAAGCAGTGAACAATTCCGTTGAAATGATCATCGAAATACACCATTACAAGGCGGCGGTCAATGTCGGGATAGGTCCGGCAATCACCTATATTGCACGAAGCGATTATCCCGGACCCCCCCCCGGATGGTATTACTTGCATGATACAATCGCCGGTTTCGACAACATTTACCGGCTCGGCTACCGGTATCGCCTCCGTGTCAGAAGGGAAAGACTTCCCATTCCGCCGGAAGACGTGAGTATGTACAACTATGAACTGATCGACATCATAACGGAAGAACAGACCGACGGAAGTTCGACCTTCGAACTCCTGTTGCGGGAAGGCTGTTATTCATGTTTTGTGGAAAAAGAAGGGGAGAATTATTCTCTTTTAGGCTTAATCGATATAATCTGCGAAACCGGTGGGCTTTCCGCGGAACTCGAAGACCTGGTGACGTTCCAGGATTGTCTCTGGAAAAAAGGATTGTTCAAACATACCTTTTCAGGGACGGGAGTCGAATGTATTGCAATCGTTACATGCGGCGAATCGTATCAGCCTGTTATCCCCGAATGATTCCGGTTCGGCAAACACCGCGTTTGTACCTGCTAACCTTTGATACCGCCCTAAAACGCGATCGAACTTTTATAATCGTCGAACTCCACCCGAACATCCTTGCCGGTATCGCTGACCGACTCCCGCATCTGAAGATTGACTGTAAGCTTTTCGCTTCGCTTGAAGGTAAAATCGCCCGTCGCATCGATCAGGGTATCGTCCAGGTACCCGTATGCGGTTTTCGTTTCCTCGTCAAAAACGAGTTTGAGACGGTGGAATGTCTTATCCTCGTCTCCAAGGAGATCCAGCTTCAGCGCTTCTTCTTTGTAATGCCACTCACCGTCTTTGAACCACGAAAACTTGTAGTACTCTTTCTCGAAATTGACGGCCATAGCCAGTCCCGCGGAACCGGCAAAAAACGGATATCCCGTATTTTCGACGCTGAAGACGATTGCCTCGGACGAACGAAGCGGGTCCCTGAAACCGATTTCCATGGCAAAGGATTTCACTCTGAAGGGTTTCGAGGCCACGTCATTGATGCTGTTGAGCCGGCCCTTCCTGAATTTACCCGTGATGACGAGTTTTCCGTCCTGCGCCTCCAGTTGAAGTTCCTTGTTTACCGAGGTTTTCGTCCAGAAACTTTCATCGAACCTTTCAAAGCCGTCTGTAAAAACATATACCGGCGTCACGGGAGGCTTTGGAAGTTCCGGTTTTCCGTTTCCGGCCGTCCCCGACCCTTCAACGCTTCCCGCATCGATCAACGCCGCGATATCGGCATCGACCGGAATGGAGTACGAATTGCCGATCACGATTTCAGCGGTTTCGATGTCGATCAGGAGTATATTGAGTTTGACGGTATCCTTTGCAGTGAAGATATCACCGGTCACGATATATTCGGCGTTCAGTATTTTTCCGATCTTGACGCTTTTTGCGGCATCTGTTAAATCCAAGAATTGAAACTCATGCTCGGCAAGAATATCGTCCATTTTCTTTCTCGACAAAATCTTGATGCGCGCGTTCTCCGTCCGTGAAAAACGGGAAGCGACTTCACTCGAAATATAATCTCCAAGCATTGTCCTTCCTCCGTTTTCCGTGAAACGATACACGGCGATCGTTTTTGCATCGTCCCCGGGAGATCCGGCGATCTTCTCCTCCACGAGACCCCGCATGTCCCCGATCGCTTCTTCAAGAGAGATATTATCCACAGCAAAAAGTAGTGCGACCGGAAAAACAAAAGAAAGCAGACAGGACAACGTTATAATCATTTTATAATGTGATTTCATAATACAATTGTAAGATTACTCCGCGGCCTTGTCAATCGGAGAAAACGTTAGGAGTCTGTCGAGTTTAGCATTTAAACGAAGCAGCACGTACTTTTTTGCATTAGACAATGTATGAAAATAATTATACAAGGAGTATCACCTGAAAGAATCACGCCTGGTTTCAATACTATCGGCGCACAAGGCATTCCTTCGAAGCATAATCGAAAAAGAAAGGATACCCCCGGAGGTTCGACAACCTCACGACGGAGTATCCTTTCACATAACCACAACGTTAAAAACCGCCTCCGGAGGAGTTGTTCCCCGAATGCGGTATCGTGACATTCATCAATCCAGGTCCACGACAATGGTTCTTTCGGCGATCCGTTTTTCATCGAGATTGAGAAGAATCGGAAGAATCTGCTGCTGCCAGTCGTCATTTTTCAGACGTTTCACCGTGACCGGACTTTGCGTATTTTTGTATATGGTTTCCGCTATATCCATGAGTGAATAAAACCCGTTCGAGTTGCAGTAGGTGAGTTCGGAAAAATCAAGTTCACAGGAATCGATTTCCTTATTCCTCAGCTTTTGCGCGAGTTCGATGATAAACGGCAAAAGCTGTTTCCCCGGATTATCAACCCGGATCACCCCCTTGAATGAAAGGACAAGCTTTCCCTTATCGAAATAGGCGACCGATGTAAAAACACTTGTGCCGCTTTCGATGATTTCTCCATAGGTAAGTATCAACATAACAGACTCCTTGTATCGAGTTTTGTTTCGATTGTCATATAGGACGTTTTGTCATTGAATGTAGCCGAAATCCGCGGCGAACTCTCGATAAAAAGCCGTAAAAGTCCCAGGCCGTGAGTCACCCCTTCCTTTCTCTTTTTTGAAATCGTTTCCGAAAAATAAGTAACGGGATCCCCCGATTCCCTGATACTGTCGATATGGGCTTTGACACTCTCAAACCGGTCTTTGTCCACCTTGTTTTTTACCTTTATAATCGTATCCTCACCGGAAAACTTCAGTTCGACTTTCAGACTGCTGCCGGGAAACCGGATATAATCGACGACATTCGAGACAAGCTCGCAAAGCGTCACATACACCTTTTTTGCCGTCGTCTGTGAATAAAAAAATTTCGCAAGCAGCGCATTGATATCTCCCAACAGACTGGATGCCCCATACGAGAGTGATGAGAGCGGTTTGACGTTAATAGCCAACGAAATATCAGGTGCTTTTTTTGTTTTTGTCGATTCCATAGACTCCTCCTAAAAACGAATGATTATCAATGTGACGTCGTCCTGATCACCGGTTTTGAATTTATTGTAATCCTGTATGCAGCAATTGAGTATTTCATTCACATCGTCCCTCCAGTGCTCCCTGATAAGGCGGTGCAGCCGGCCGGCGGAATAATCGTCCCCGTCATTGTTCTGTGTCTCGATGATACCGTCGGTATGGAGTACCAGAAGATCGCCCCGGACGACGGGAAGGGTGAAATCGTCAAACGGCTTTTCCCTCAGACCCAAAAAATTGGAATTTTTTGCGAAACTGCATAATATACCGTCATGAACGAGAATCCCGTATCCCCCGGCGCAGACATACGTGATATGCCGGGGCCTTATCACGACCAGGTTGACGACCGCATACCTTTTTATTTTTCTGAAAAACGCCATGGAGAGGAGGTTGACCTGTTCGACGATCTCCCCGGGTGAATCGCACTTTTCCATGACAAGCGTGAACTGCGACTTCAGGTATGCCATGATAAGCGCGGCGGAGACGCCGTGTCCGGAAATATCGAAAACGCCGACCGCGAAATGATTGCTTTTCGTCCTGAAAAAATCAAAGTAATCGCCCCCCACTTCCTTGAGCTGCTTGTTGTATATTGCGATTTCAAAGGGAACGCCTTTTTCCGTCTGCAACGAGGGAAGCAGTGCATCCTGTATGCCGTGGGCGACAGAAAGGTCTTCCTGAACCAGGCCGTAGACGCGTTCGAGTTCCCGTTCCTGATTGTCGAGCCGGTGATAGGCGTCCTTGAGATTTTCATTTGTAGCCTCCCAGAATTCGGTATTGCGTTTCGCTTCGAGTTCGAGTCCCTTGTACTTCCAGAAAAACCTGACCAGCTCCTCGTAATCCAGATTGAACTCGTCCGGAGGCGGAGGTGTTTCCCTGTTGAGCAATGAATCCAATGTCATAGGCGTCTAGTGAAACTCGATTTCAAGCGTATCGGAATCTCCCTCGTTGACGACATCGATATAATCGATATCGCCGGGGGCCTTCATGCCGCCGATAAGTACGCCGCATTCCATTTTTCTGTGAAAAGGCGTTGTCGTTTGAACGACCGCCTTTCCTTCTTTCTCGTCCACCGATTTCAATGAAAACGAACCCACCTTTTCCGCCGGACCCTTGACGACACTTGCGTACCCTTCGGAACTCGTCTGAAAATGGAGAAAATCGATTCCCTTCACGATTATATCTTTCCCCGGACCGAAATTGTACCAGGCAAGCATCATCTCCATGCCGACGCGTTCGAGGATTGCGTCCGCATTTCTGTAGGATTGCACGACGATTTTTTCGAGTTCGGTCCATTGGCTGAGCGGGTACCATTCGGTCGGCTGAATATCTCCGAGAAACTCCGATACTTTCCTTCCCGCGATAATATTGAGATTCAGGCAAGCCTGCGCGTATCCCATAATCAATGCGCCGAATACCTTTAATTCTGATTCACACATAGCATCCTCCTTTTTCAATCTACCTGTATGCGAAGACGGCAATAAGCGGGGTTGTCATGTAACCGAGTCTTACAAGCCCCTTTCCGATATCCACCTCGCAATAATCCGGAAGCCGGACGGTTATATGGCCGCAATCGTAGGGCCGGAATCCCGCACGCTTGAGCCGAAGCATCCAGCTTTCCGTGCTTTCATGGCGTTCACTCCGCAAATGATCGCTGACCCCGAAAATATCGCGTATTTCCCTGCCGAAGAACATATCCTTGATAACGAGTTTGTGTTCTTCACTCAAATCCGAACGGTCGACAAGATTGAACACCACGGAAAAATGCCGCCAGCAGTTTTCCGCCCTCCTCGAAAGCGATTCATTGTCGTGATCCGCGTTCGGTTCCGTGAGGGTGAACAATAGCGGATCGAGGGACTTGAGTTTCGCGAAAAGTCTTGTCCGGTATTCCGTATCGTTTATCGGATGCGACACATGGTGCATGGCGTATGCCGAATTGATGACAAGATTACCTTCCGCGATCGATCGAATATGGCCGAAATCCTTTTCGTCGAGGTTTTCGATCAGATCGCAAATGGGATGAAAGGCGACGTCGAAATAAACCCTGCCGTTCATCTGCATGAAGGTCTTTTCGCAGCTCGAGAGGTTTTCCGGATCCGGGTCAAGACCGATGATGACGACGTTCCGGATATTATATCCCCGGTCGCAGAGGGAGTAGAGAAGGGATTCGAGTTGTTTCCCTTTGCCTATCCCGATATCGAATATGGTGACGGACAACAGGTTCCCTATCATCTGCTCGATAAATTGATTCGCAATATAATGACTGGCCGCGACCTGCGGATATGCCCTGTGCATTTTATAAAAGAGTTCGATTTGGGGTATCTCGAAATGCGTAAGATAGAGATTGTTCATCTGATACGATGCATTGTCGAGCCGCGCGATGAGTGAGGAGGTACATATGTGGGACAACAGCGCCTCATTCGTGATATCCTCCGGCATACGTTCCAGGACGAGTTCCTTTGCCTGTTTCCGTGCACCCGCTTTGTCGTTGTGCACGAACGAATCGCATACTTTCTTGAATTTGGAATAAATCAGGTCATTTGACATGACGCGCCCCCCCCTTCGTATCGGGAATTTTAATGGTAAACCGGGTCCCGATATTCGGCCTCGTGGCAACGGTCACCTTGCCGTGCAATTCCGAAACAACATTCTTGACGATGTCGAGTCCGAAACCCCTTCCCGATATTTCGTTGGCCTCCTCTTGTGAACTGAAATCGGGATTAAAAAGGATCTGAAGCAGCTTTTCCTTGGGGACTGAATTGACATCGTCCGGAATAAGGTGTTTTACGACCGCCTTTTCCCGTATTTTCTCGAAATTAAGGCCCCGGCCGTCATCGGTTATTTCAATGACAAAGGAGTCCCCGTCTTTATGAAACCGCATATCGATTTTCCCTATCTGCTTTTTTTTAAGACTCAACCGCTCATATGTATCCTCGATCCCGTGAGAGACTGCGTTACGGATTATCTGTATGATGGGCGTTTTCAATTGATTGAAACAGGGAAAATCGTTCAGATCATTTTTGATTTGAAGTTGCACTTCCTTGCTCTGGTCCTTCGCGAGGTTTTTGGTCATCCGTTTGAGTGTATTGAAAAAACCCGATAACTTGACCGTCCCATTGTCATTGTTACGCTGGGCCGCCCGCTCATAGAACATCTGAAACCTCGTATTCAGCTTGTCGATAATCTGGAATTCGGTCCACAGGTGGCCTATCATCGCGTTGATCTTTCTTTTGATTTCGGTGGTACACAACCCCTCGTCTTTTATACAGCCGGACAGCGCATCTTCGAGGGAGTGAGAAAGATGGGCGATATGGTTGAGTTCGAAATATTTGGCCGATCCTTTAAGCGAATGAATCTGCCTGAACATCATATTGAGTGTATTCTTTTTATCGATATCCGGCACCTGATTGTTCAGCGAATCCAGAATCCTGCTCGACTCCTCTATAAAATCGAAGAACGCGTCCGGCCCCACACGAAGAATCGCGAGAATCGAGTCGAGTTCCGCCTTGTTCCTCGACTTTTCCTTTTCGAGTTCCTTCTTCATTCTGATCGATTCCGTCTTGTCCTCGAAAATCATCATGACGTGTTCGATCTCCTCTTCCTTGTATATCCTGATAAATCTGGTATTGATGGTCTTTTCATATTCACGCCCCTCCCGCATGATGAGGATTTTCTTGTCGATGAGGGGATTGAGTTCATTGATCATTTCCATGCTGGCCTGTTTGTTCTGAAAAAGAATTGTCAGATACTTTTCCAGTTCCATGCATTCCTGGATATTTTTCTTTTTGTCCGGAAATAGAAAATCAATGATATATTCCCCCTCGATCTTGTCGGTCATGAATAATGACTTGAGGTAAGTCGAATACTGGCTCAGGATGATAAAATTCCTGTCGATAAGCAGCAGTCCTTCCTGTATATTGTCGAGGTATTTTTTATTCAGATTGTATGCCCGTTCGAGCGCCTGCTCCTGTTCATCGAGTGTTTCATAGGCGGTCTTCAAATTCTCGTTTGTCGCGGCCCAGAACGCGGCATTTCTCTTGTATTCGAGCAGCTGCCCCTTGTATTTCCAGAAAAGTTTCGTGATCTCTTCCTCACTGAATACCCATTTCTTTTTTTCCGGTAACTTAGATAATGCAAACAAGCTTTCTATTGACATAATCATCTCCTTCGACAATTGATCGTTCACTCTTCATAATCGTCCGTCAGTCTTTTTTGTCTTTGAGTGAAACGTTCACGGTAAAAGCACCCAGTTCGCTTTCGAACGGTATGGTGATAACCGGGATGTTTTGCGGCCAGTTGATCTTGTATTTGTTCCCCGTGATAACGCCGGGCAGGGAGATGGTAATACGAAAATCCAGAAGATCTTTTTTCGCGTTCCCCGCCAGAATGTTCACCAGTTCCCCAACACCGTCGATCACCTCCCTGCTCAAGGCAAAATAGTTCTTCTTTGAAAAACGGGCGACCATTTTGATCGCGGTATCCCGTTCAAAACTCAGGACAACCGCGCCTTTTGTATCGCCCGCCAAACCAATAATTGCCGAGATCTCGTTCAGGTTCTGGGAGTCCGAGTTGACGAACGGTTTCAGGTACCGCAGCTTTACATTCAGAAAATCCTTGAATAAATGTATTGAAGCTTCCAGAAACGGATTTATGTATTGCGCTTTCACATTTTGCCTCCTATCCACCGAAATATTTTGAGATTTTGTCCCAGAGGACACGGCCCTTGATCGGTTTTACGATGTAGTCCGAAACACCGGCTTCCACCGCTTCCATGACATTGTATTTTGCCGCTTCCGACGTGATCATGATGATGGGTGTTTCCCTGTAGTTGTCCATCTGCCGGAGCGTTTTTATCAGCTGCAGGCCGTTCAATCCGGGCATGTTCCAATCGACCAGAAAGATGTCGATGGGTTCGCGTTTTGCCATAATCAAAGCCGATGTGCCGTCACGGGCTTCCAAAAAACTTTCTTCGGTGATCTTGTTTTCAATGAGAATGTTTTTATGGATGTTACGCATAACCATTGAATCATCGATAATTAAAATACGCACGATCATTCCTCCTTTTGATAAAATGGCGTTGATGATAAAAGACTTTTTGACATACAGGAAAAAGACCTTGCTTTTTTACCGTATGGTATCGAAGCCCCTGACGTATCCGGAGTAGCGTGAGAAATGGTTGATTATACTGGTATTTGAGGAACGTCGACGGTGAAAGAAAGGGATTTCCTTCGGCAAGGAAAGCGGTTTTCCCCTTTGTGCCGTCCGTCAACCTCTCGTGAAGATTACTTGTGACGGGAAAAACATATAAATACACTCAAAAGCTCCTAATTCATGACGCTATCCTCCTCTCGTCTGGAACTACTGTGTATTTCATCCAATAATCAATATAATAAATTAAAAGGCAAAAAGCAAATTTTTTTTAACCCAGAATAATTGAAACCCTCGATAGTTATCATATCATTGATATGATATATAATAAGGAGAAAACAATGGCACGGACAATCATTACGATACCCGACGACATCAAAACATGGCTCGACCATTACAGCCACAGACATCATCAATCACTTGCCGCTACCATTCGTGCGGCTATAAAGAATTTCAAGAAAAAAAACAGAATTAAGAAAACGAGAATATTATTCTGGAAACGTCCGGTATACAGAAAAATCGCCATCTCGACGGCCGGGAATATGTTGATAATGTGAGAAAAGAACGGGAACGGCACCATGAATGCGACATATCTGATTGATACGGTTATCATCATCGATCATCTCAATGGTATACAAAAGGCGGCGGAGACAAGAAGATTGTTCCGGTTGAAATTACCGGACGCTTTCCAGGCCGCACTCGCAATAAAGCATTCATTGCGTCTCGCGACAAGAAATACAAGGGATTTCTGGGAGGAAGTCCATCAATGGGTGACGATTCCATACAGGCTGTAAAGACGCTGTCATTTTATATGAGGAAGTACAAATGAAAAACAAATCAATAGAAGGTATTTGTGAAATGTGCGGACATTACGTAATGATCAGGCAGAAAGCACATATTATCGCCGAAGGATTAAAAAACGGAGATAATCTCCTCATGCTGTGTCCGTCATGTCATAGTATGTTTGATATACATCTAAAGCCAAAAATGTATAAAGCCCTTGATAAAGCATCTGTCAAGAATCTTCCCGTTTCATGGAAAAATTCCATTTATTTCCAGGCAGCCGAAGCTTCACAAAAAGCAAGGCAAAAGAAAAAAAATTAAAGTGAATATAATAATAAAAAAACGACATAGAGGGGTCAATTGATTAATTTTTTTCTGCACGGCGATACGCCCCCTTCCCCTGATTATTTCTTGCAAACCGGTCCTTCTTCCGCTATTCTTTTAATGTATATACAATTTTCTCGAATACAGGGACCGAACGATGCATCAGATACGTGACAAAGCGGTAATCTCCGGTATGATCCTGCTATTCCTCGTCTGTCTGGAAGCCTGCCTCGGGTTGATGACGGACGGCGAAGGCGGATTCCTCTCTCTCTTTTTTATGCCCGAAACGGAAGGGGCTTCTTACGCTGATCCGCAGCCCGGCAGCGACTGGGAGCGTGTACGTGCCGTTTCCGGCATTGCCATCGATACTGAACCCGGCACAAAGCTCGCCGGGCTGACCGACCGTGTTAAAAAGAAACCGAAGCAGCATCTTGTGTCACTGGTCGAAGCGCTTACCGCCGGAACGGACGACCCGTTCAGGAAAGCGAAGGCGATCCACGACTGGATCGCGATGAACATCAACTACGACGCCGATGCCTATTTTAAAAACAAGGTCGCCTATGTGCAGCCCCATGAGGTGCTCCGTCGCGGTTCATCGGTCTGTGCGGGATACGCGAACCTCTTCGCCGCCATGTGCGGGATGGCGGGCATCGATTGTCTTGTCGTCACCGGCTACGGGAGGGGGGCCGGCTTCAGCGCCTTCCGTGAAAAGGCATTCGACAATAATCACGCATGGAACGCGGTCCTGCTCGAAGGGGGATGGTACCTCGTCGATTGTACCTGGGACGCGGGGTATGTGTCGGACACGAAGTTCACACGCAGCTACGATACCGGTTATTTCTGCACCCCGCCCGACGGCTTTCTCCATTCCCATTTTCCGCAAAACCCTGTCTGGCAGCTTATCGACAAACCCCTGAGTTTCGCCGAATTTCACAACCGGCCCAAATTCGAGGGACGCTTTTTCAAACTCGGCCTTACACTGGAATCGAAACTCTCCCTTGTCACAAAAACGAAGGACAGGATCGACGTTACCCTGGGGGTTCCCCACGGAATTCAGATCTCCGGTGCAGTGATCTCCCTGGAAAAGGAGTTCAGGATTTTTCCCAGTTTCATGCGCCGGAGGGAAGGCTCGATTGAAACATTCTCGATTATCTTTCCGAAAGCGGGAAAGTATTATTTGACTCTTGCGGCAAGACAGACTGACGGAGCGGAAACCGGAGACATATATCTCCCCATCGGACTAATTTTTTTCGAGGCGGCATCCGGTTCGAAGAGGATTTTCCCTTCCTGCAGCACGGAAATAGGTAAATACGGAATCTCCGTCGAATCGCCCGTCCTTCCCTACAACCCGGAGGTGACAGAACCCTTTCCCATTACCATGAAAACGGAAGACAAAACCCTCGATCTGACGGTGATGCTGTTCAAAAAGACGGAGGAACTATTCGGCCGGCCGATCGAAGGGCGCAGCTTTATACAGTCCCGCGACGGAAGATATACCTTCCATGTCTCCTTTCCGGAAAAGGGCCGCTATAATATCAAGGTATTTGTCAAAATAACCGAAGCGTCCGGTTCGTCGCACTATGATGAGCTTGTCTCCTTTCCGGTCACCGCCATGAAAAAAACACCCTACTCCTTTCCCCGTATCGACCCGAACCAGAACATCTCTATTATCACGCCGATATACAACCCCCTGAAACGGGATACGGAGGCCGCATTCGAAATCCGGGCCCCGGGTCTGGAAAAAGTCTTTGTCCATATCGAAGGAGTTTACCGCGAACTCGACAATGGGTCCGCCGGTCTCTTTTCCGGTACGTTCAGGATTGAAGGAGAAACGGTAAGCCTTTATTATGAGAAAAAGAAAAACTATTACATAAGGATCGCCGAATATGATGTCGAATAGAAAAGCGGGATAGCGGTTTTCGTCATGTCGTATGACGGGGCTTATCCGGAAAACCGGTATTTCCGCTGTTTTCGGGAACGCTGGACGAAAGGGACAACCTGGACGTTATATAAAAGCGGCAGCGGTCAGCTCGACCGGAGGCCGTCAGCCCACCGCCCCGATCACCCCTGAGCAGGCTTTTTCCTCCTGACATCGTCCCGACAAGGGTAATGACGATTGTACGGACATCCGTACGGTCTGTCGCGCGCCGCTTTCCGTATTGAAAACGAATCGTCATGCGGAAGGCCGGCCGTATCAGGGTTCGATATACTTCCCGTCTGCGTCCCTGAACCGGATGTTGTCGATGTAGAGGTCGCCGATCAGAGTATGTCCGTCCTCAACAGATCCGTCACCGTTAAAAAATATCTGGAATACCCATAGATTGATCGCATTGTCCATAGCTGCCGGGTCATCTCCTTCATCAAGGGGCACTTCCATCATTAACTTTGTATCGGCATCCGTAATCGATGCTGTTCCAGCCCACAATCCAATACGTCCAAGGCCGATCGATTCTCCCCGTATATCAAGATATACGGTTAACTGATTAGGATCCGAAACCGTCGAAGCTTCATCCGGCGACCAGAAATAGTCGATCACCACACTCCGTACCTGGTTAAGTTTTGACTGGAATGAAGGAATGATCCCGGTATCCATGACCGCATCATGCCCTATATTATGGGAATTATTCCCACCATCCACAATCGTAAGATCGATGCCGATACTTATACTTTTACTTCCGTGTGCCGTATGTGCTTCCGATGATTCGACCGCAGCTGACTGCCCGCCCCAGATTTCGTGAATATCCTTCCACACCTCATTCGATTCGGCAACGAGGATGTCGCCCCCGCTTAGGTTTTCAAAAGAATCGAATATATAGTAATCCGGTTCGTCGCCGTTCCCGCCGCTCCCCGTATCGCAGCAGGACAAAGCGATGACGAGCGCGAACGAGATGATGCCGACAATCGTTTTCTTCATTAATATAGCCGCCTTTACCGTTTTTTCGTCGAGTGTATCCTTCACTCTTTTTCCCGTACACCGATAGTACAACCATCGCGCGGCCCTGTCAAGGACCCCCGGACGGGGCATCATTTTTGTTACTTCATTCACTCACACTACCATTTCATATCTGCCGGCTGCCAGTCGTCATACGGAAGATGAATTTTAGAGTATAAGGCCTTTTGTCTCCCGGAGGTTTTTAATGTCTTCAAGGCACCGGAAAGTATCCTGTTCGTTTTATCGCCTTCAGGCCCTTTGGGAATGATGATTGCGTCGTCAAAATCGGCATAATGGTTTCTGCGGATCGTTTTGATCTTTAACTCCCGTAATGTAAGATCCGATTCTTCCTGCGCCCACAGAACGGCATCGATTCTTTTATTGGCCACCTTCTGCATGGAACTGGACAGGTCATTGGAAGGAATTGTCGTAAAAAGGAAATTACCACCGAGTCCTCCGGGAACCTCGATTTTATAAGGGAATTCTCCTCCCGCCTTCGTCGCTTTGTCGATTGCCGCTTTGGTGAGAACATTATCGATATGGGAGTACAATACAAAGACTACCGTTCCCATACTTTCCGTGACGGTCCGGTAAGGGAGGTTTTCTTCCGAGATTTCAGGGTTTCGCAATGTCGGCACATGAAAATCCGCCTTTCCATTAATCACATTATCGACCGAACGTGCAAACGGAAATATCTCGATAATGATGTCCCCATCGGGATACACCCCATCCATCGCCTTGACCAGGTCGACGAAGGCGCCCTTGTCCGGGGTCTCTGCGAGACCCGGAAGCTCCGCCATCGAGGCAAGCAGATCCCCCGTTTTCATTCCGGCTTTTTTCGTTTCATTCGCCGACGCATCACCACCCGTCGTGTTATCGGACGCAATGTTTTTGGTTCTTTCACAACCGCCGCAAAAACACAGGCAAATCAATACCATCATCATTATAAAACCTGTTTTCGCCATATCGTACCTCCCAAAAGAAAATAGATAGTAATAGTGTAATCGGCTAATAATGCGGTGTCAAATTTTTTTTATTGAATACCCTAAAAATAAACCTGAATTTTCAGGGTCTCAACGAAGATAATATCTTGCATTAATAAAATGCTTTAACTATACTTTTTTTATAAGCGAGGGATATTTTCAATGAAACTGTACCATAAATTTATCATTACACAACTTGTCGTCTTGATAATCCTCATGTGCGGATTCGGTGTATTCATGTATTTATCGACACTCGCCGAATCGGAAAAAGAACTCGAAACCTTGAGTCAGAAAATATGCGACAGACTGGCTGCCGGACTTGCCCTTCCCTTATGGGATTATAAAACGGAAACCATAAATGCATTGATCGATATCGAAATGCTGGACGAGAATGTATCGGCGGTCACGCTGATACAGGAAAGTTCGGTAAGCGGCAAAATGAAAAACCCAAACGGCGATATAATCGATTACCGCGGCGGGGAAACGTTTGAAACGATAAAAAAGAACGCCTATATAAAATTATCATCCGATATCGTAAAGGAAGGCAGTACACTCGGAGTCGTCAATCTTTATGTTTCCGACAACGCCATGCGCGGGAAATTATTCAATCCCATTATAAGCATGCTCGTACAGCTTATCGTTTTATTTTTATTGATATCAGTAAGCTCCTACGGTATCATGAGATTATTTATAAACAAACCGCTTTCAAGGGTTCATTACAGAATGAGTGAGATCACGCAGGGAGAAGGCGATTTGACACAGACCATCGATATCACGTCAAAAGACGAAGTGGGACGTCTTTCCGATGTTTTCAACCTTTTCGTCAATAAACTGCGGTCGATCGTCGTCAGCATCAAGTCTTCATCGAGAAAGGCTCTCGGGATCAAACAGCATCTGGGTTCTTCGGCGGAGGAAACAACGGCCGCCATCACGGAAATCAACGCCAACATCAAATCGATAAAAAACCAGATCGATGAATTGAACAATAAAATCAGCGATACCACCGCCGGGATCAATGATATCACTGAAAATATAAATTCCCTGAATATGCTGATTCAAAACCAGGCTAATGCCGTGAATCAATCTTCGGCTTCCATTAATCAGATGGTTTCATCGCTCAATAACGTGGCAAACATTACCACGTTGAAAAAAAACTCCACAATGAGGCTTTCGGAAACCGTCATGCAGGGCGGCGAACAATTGTCCGAAATGACATATGTCATATCGGAAATAAACAAAAATATCGACAGCATTTCCGAGATGGTCGATCTTATCGATAACATCGCCTCACAGACCAATCTCCTTTCGATGAACGCGGCAATAGAAGCCGCGCATGCCGGTGAATCCGGCAAAGGCTTTTCCGTTGTCGCCGATGAAATAAGAAAACTTGCGGAAACGTCGCGAACCCAGGCTAACGAAATCGGTAAATTACTTGAAACCATGGTCGAAAAAATATTGCAGGCGGGGGATGCCAGCGTCAAAACCAATACCGCATTTTCCGAAATTGAAAACGAAGTCAAGGATGTCACGCAGGCATTCGATGAGATTTCATTGACGACGGCGGAGATGTCTTCCGGAGGACAGGAGGTGATGAAAGCGATGAATGTCCTCAATGACATATCGCATAACGTAAAGGATTCGAGTTCCAGAATCAGGGAGAGTACCGATGGAATCAAAACAAATATCGATACGCTTGAAAGAATATCGATCGAAGTCGTATCGGGAATGGACGATATCATGAAGGGAACCGGCAACGTCCTTGGCGCCATGGAAGAAGTCCGGGAACTCTCCATGAAACTCGGCTCCGCCACCGACAGTCTCAATCATGAAGTAAACAAATTCGCGACATGACGGGGAGCCGTGACGGCATCCTCCGTCCGTTTCATGTCCCCCTCTCCTACCGCAGTTCCTCTTCAATCACCCGGTAAAGCCCGGTGGGGTTTCCCCTGTCCCAGGCTGCATAGAGTTCTTTTGAAAGGCCGGCATCGAGGGGCAGCGAACGCAGGTTGTTTTGTTTCATCAATCGCGAGATTTCCCCCGCATACTTCTCACACAGCCAGCACTCGCCGGGTGTGCGGAAGACCGCCCTCATTCTGTGGTAGATCGCATCGAAATCTTCCGTCCCGATATTGCCGAACGATATGTTCAAAAACTCGCAGGGCTGGACGTCCCCTTTGGCATTGATGTAGAAGCGGTCCGTTCCCCCCGCGGTACATCCGAACATCCCCGGATCTTCTTCCATGACCTGCGCGGAGATCGCGGGATAACCGGCATACCTTCGTTTATTGTTGTATTCCTTCACGAGCGTTTTTACCCGCGAAAGATCCTCCGACGTGAAATCGCCCGCCCCTCCGGACAACCACGCCCCTGCCGGTTTCGGTTTTATCAGCTGGACGATCGCGGCCCCCAGCTCTTTCGTTTTTTCAATGACCGCCTCGAATCGCCCGTCATAAAAGGCTTCCGCCTTGAGACAGATGTTGAACGCGACGGCGAGACCGGCCTTATGACAGGCGTCGATGCCCTTCATCAGTATCCGCCATGAACCGGGAAACCCCATGAACCGTTCGAGCACTTCGGGAACGGCGGAATGGAGGGAGAACATGACGGCGGTCACCCCGTTTTGTTTCAATTCAGAGCACCGCCCGAATGTCATCCCGTCCCCGGTGGAATTGATCCAGATTTCCGAACGTTCGTCGATCGCGCCGCACACCGCGCGAAGCTTGTCATAGACCAGAAAGGGTTCACCCCCCTCGATATTGAAAAACGCGACCCCCATATCCTGAAGCCGCCTCACGACGGGAAGGAGTTTTTCGACGGGCAGGTCCTTTCCCCTGTCGTTCCGCTGGTAACAGTGAACGCAGGCGTACCTGCACGCCGATGTCAGGGAAACGAGTACCGTCGTATTCGGTAATTTGGCCCCAAAGGTTCCGAACTTGTCGCAGGCGGTATAAAAAGCGCGTGACGGAAAGCCCGGCACATAGAGGTCGAGCCGGGTATTCTTCCCGATCGCGACCGCCTTGTTATGCCTTAGTTTCGAAAGGAAAAAAAGAAGGCGGCGCAGCAGGAGGATCAATGCTTTCGGCGGGATTTCCCCGCGCGCCGTTGTTTTCAGATAATGAAAAAACACGTGTATCTTGAGTCGGGCGGTAAACAGGAATTTTCCTATGCCGATCCGGTTTCTGATGTTTTCCATATATATCACTCCGTTAAAGAAAGTCGTTCCGTTTATACCAGGAAACCGTTTTTGCGATCGCCTTTTCGAGCGGGATTTCCGCCCTGAAACCGAGTAGATCCTCGGCCTTTTTCACCGAATATTCGATATTGTCGTAAAACATGTTCACCCGGGCACGCGAGAGAAAAGGCGGATTCTCTCTTTTGAAAACGATATGAAAGAGTTCGATCGCCAGGGCGACCGGATAGGCGGCCCATTTCGGCAGCAGAAGCGGGGATTTGAATCCGGCATATTTGACAAAGGTCGAGAAAATACGGTTCATCTTCTCCGCCTTTCGGTTCCCGACAAGGATACGGTGGACGCCGGGTGGCTGGTTGTTATACGCGCACCAGTACGCCCGGGCGCAATCAGGGGCATAGATCACGTGAAATCTGTTTATTCTCGATCCCGGAACGGCGAAAAGTCCTTCACGTATCGAAGTCAAATATTCGAAGAAACCGGTCGAATATTCCCGTTCACCGAACACCCACACCGGCTCGAGAATGGTAAGATTCATGCCGCCTTTCCGCGCAAACGCGGCCGCCTCGCGGGTGGCCAGCGCTTTGGTGTCCCGGTAGTGGTTCATGCCGGAGGGGAAAAGCCCGTCGAGAAAATACGGGTAATGGGGGTTGAAGGGATCCGATTCGGTTTTAACCGTTTGAGAGTTTTCTTCGCCGTAGGAGGCGCAGCTTCCCGTCATGATCACCTTCCGGATATTGTTCGCGAGACAGGCCGCAAGAACATTCAATGTCCCCCCGATATTGATGTCCCGGAAAAGGGCGTATTCACCCCAATCACGGACGAATGCCGCCGCGTGAATGACCGCCCCGTACCCGGTAAATGCCTTTTCCAAAGAGGAAAGGTCGCGGATATCGCCGTAACGGATTTCGAGATCAAGCCCGTCGATATTTGTCGTATCGCTTTGTTTCCGTACAAGACAGCCCACCGGGACATCATGCCGGAGAAACTCGCGCACGATATGGCTTCCGATAAAACCAGTTGCGCCGGTTATCATGACCTTATCCATGGTCGTCACACCTCCGGAAGAGAAGCCCGGCGTTATGTCCACCGAATCCGTATGAGGTTGAAATCGCATGGGTGATGGGAAGATGAACGGTTTCCTGCGCGATCGCGATGTCCAGGGGATCGTCGACGGGAGACCCGTGGACTGTTCCGTTTTTGATCGATAGGGCGGTCACCGCCGCTTCGATCGCCCCGCTCGCGCCGATCGTATGGCCGAGGAGGGCTTTGGTTGAATTGGTCAAAGGCCGCTCTTTTTCATCGAATACCTTTCGTATGGCGAGTGCTTCCGTTGCGTCATTAGTTTCCGTTCCCGTTCCATGCGTGTTGATATAATCGATCTTCCTCTTTCCTTTCAATGCCGATAACAACCCGATAATCCGGGACGCCGAGGGTTCGATCTGGACGATATTCCAGGCGTCGCTGTTTTCCCGGTAATCGATAATCTCAGCATAGACATCCGCCCCCCGTCCGCGCGCATGATCCAGCTCTTCAAGGACAAGCACACATCCGCCCCCTTCGGAAAAAAGAAACCCGCTTCGTTTTCGGGAAAAAGGCCGGGGGTTTCCGTCTTCGGATGTCGTCAGCGCCCCGAGCATATCGAATCCCCTCATCAGGGCTCCCGAGGATTCTTTCAGGCATTCGACGCCCCCGGCAAGCACGCTGGGGTAATACCCGTCCCGAATCAACCTGAAAGCCCTGCCGACGGCGACGGTTCCGGAAGCGCAGGACGCGTTAAGCGTCGATGAACCGCCTGTGATCCCGAAAAAAATGGAAACCCAGGCCGCTATCGAGTTCGGCATAAGACGGGGAATGACCATCCTGTTATAAACGGGGTTTTTCCCGTTCCCGGATACTCCTTTTTCCCCGCAGCGGTGGGCGCAATAGGAGATGAATGCGGTATCGAGACCGCTGAATCCGGTCCCCAGGACAATACCGCATTGAATGAGGCCGTCGCAGGTAAAGTATTTGTTTTTTTGCCTCAGAGAAAACCCCGCGTCCTCGATCGCCAGTTTTGAAGCTAAAACGGCGCATCGGTCTTCTTCCTGCATGATGCGGAGATACGGAGAGGTAATCCCGTACGCAGTGAGGTCCGATTCCGGAAAGCTCACATAGAACCTCGACGATAACCGGTAGGACTTCTCGAATTCTTCGGGAACAGGTTCTCCACTTCGTTTTCCGGCGAGAAGGCTTGAAAACAAGGCTTCCCTGCCGGTTCCCAGTGAAGTGACAGCGCCGATTCCCGTTACGACAACCCGTTTCATATCTCCCCCATTAATTACGGCCGGAAATCCGCCATCCCTCGAGCCATTTTACGAGAGCTTCGAGGTATTCGATCCCCGATTCGTAGTCTCTCGCGCGAATACCGAATCCCGAAAGATCGAACCGGTGTCCGCCCCTTCCGTGTCCGGTTATCATAATTTTTTCAGGGGCTTCGACGATCCTGCCGATCCTGGAAAATGAAAGTTTCTGGAGTTTTGCCCTGGCCAAAAAAGCCGCTTCTTCCCCCTCAGGTATCGTGAAAAGGAGTTCGTATTCCCCGCACTCACCCAGAAAAAGGAGTTCGACGGGCAGCGAAAGAACGCAGGCCAGAAGTTTTCCCTTCTCGTTATAGGGGAGACAATCCAGACAATACCCCGTATTGTTGATCCAGGCGATTTCGTTCAACGCGTTACAGACCCCGTCCGAGGTATCGATACAGGAACTCGCGTGTTCCCGGATAAGACGCGATTCTGTGATCCGCAGAACGAATTGGTTCGGTATAATCTGGACGAGTGTTCTCGCCATATGGCTTGTCCCGCATTGCCCACCGTAGAGACAGAGTGCCGCTTCCAGGTTTCCCCCGCCAACGGTCCCCGTCATATATATCGCGTCTCCTGGCTGCGCGCCTTTTCGCTGCAACGGTTTCCCTTCCGCTTTCCCGATAACCGCGGCGGTATAATGCCAGGTTTCCGATCTTCCCAGGTCCCCGCCGATAAATCCTGCGCCCGATGTCTTCAGGACGCGGTTGACCCCCGCAGAGAACTGACGGACAAAGCTTGTGTCCCAATGCGGGGGTATACCGATTGTGTGCGCATAAAAAAGGGGGCTTCCCCCGCACGCGAGAATATCGCTGATGCTTCCGACGGCCAGGTTTGTCCCGAGGGTGACGGGATCGGATTCCCGGAAATGGTCTTCATGTGAAAACTCGTCCATGGTAAAAAGAAGGGGTGTCCCGTCGATGGAAAAAATTTCTGCGTCGGATTCAAACAGACGATTGGCGAGAAGAGGAGAACGGGGAATAACCTTTTCAATCAGTTTTATCGTGGCCTTCTCATCTTCCATAATTTTCCTCCGTAATGAGATCGAGCATATCTTCGGCCATTTCGATGTGACAGGGAAGATATCCACGCGGATCCCCGTCGAACTCCACCTCGCACGCCCTGCCCGGGGATTCGATCTCGATTTCTTTTGTATATTCCAACGAAACCGCGTTCGAGTTTTCAATCGGCCTGCCGCTGTAGATCGATTTCATGCACAAAGGAAAGTTTCGCGGATTGACGTCCCGGACTAAAAGATTGTAAAAACGCCCGTCGCCTTCTTCAAGGCACGAATGAACCTTGATCCCCGACGCGATATGATAGGTCTTTCCGATCGAAAGGTTGTAAAGGTTGCTGATTTCAACCGGTTTGCCGTCCCGGTGAATCGTATAAGCCGACGGATTGTATGACGAGAGGGTTTTAAGCAATGACAGAAACGTCCCGATGGTATCGCCGCATATTTTCCGTATCCCCGAGTTCGCATACCGGGCCAGTTCCGCGCCCAATCCCACATTCACGCAGCAGCCGAAATATCGTGTCGTGAAATCGGGATCGTCCTTTTCAACCCGGGTCTTCCCGCCGACAAACGATGTCGCGAGCTTGATCTTTCCTATCTGGATGTGTGTCGTTTTTCCTTGCAGAATCACCTGCAGGGCGTCATCGATCCGCCGGTATGGTATATGATAGCTTTTACAAAAATCGGGACTCGTGCCGGTATAAATGATGCCCATTTTTGCCCGTGAAAGGCGTTTCCCGTTATTGTCGTAAAATCCGTTCAGGACACTGTTGATGGTCCCGTCCCCCCCCGATGCGATGATAACATCATATCCGAACCTGTTGGCACTGGTGGAGAGCCGGAGGGCATGATCGAGATTCAGGGTGACGGCGAGGTGGTACGGCAGGTTATGTGATGAAAAAAAGTGCTTAATCCTGTGCAGCTGGCCTCTGGCACGGCCGTTACGGGAACCGGGATTAAAAATAATGAAATATCTCATTCGAGTGTCACTCCTTTCTCTCCTGTTATCCACGTGCTCCCCCGTCATGGTTCGGGTCCAGATGTCTTAAAACACCGGACGCCTTCTGAATCGATTCGTATGAAAGATTGGCGCCCGCGATCATCCGCACCGTGCCGTCTCCCGGAGGAACCGAAGGGGTAATAAACGGGGTGGTCAGGATATGCCCGTGATAGAGTTTTTTTGCCAGAAGGATAGTGGCTTCGTCGCTCCCGCACCTGACCGATATGATCGGTGCCCCCCCGTTTCCGACGGTGAATCCGGATTCCAGCAATGCGCTCTCGAGCATTTCCTTGTATTGCCGGACACGCCCCGCAATCGCACTATATTCCGTCTCGATGATATCCAGCACCTCGAGTATGCCTGCGGTAATAAGAGGAGGAAGCGCGGTCGAATAGATCAAACCCCCGGTTCTGTATCGAATAAAATCGATGACTTCTTCCGTTCCGGCCACAACTCCCCCCATATGTGCCAGCGCCTTGCCCAAAGACGCCGTATAAATGCCTTCGAAATTCGTTATACCCGCATACTCCAGAATCCCCCTTCCGGTTTCACCGATCGTTCCGATACCGTGGGAATCATCGATGACGGGTATAGCTTCATACCGGCCGCACAACTCAACGATATCGCGGAAGGGGGCGATCGTTCCCCTGGTCGAAAAAACACTTTCGGTAACGACAAACACCTTCCCGAAACCGGATCTTCGTTCGAGCAGTTTTTCGAGATGCCGCATATTGTTGTGCATAAAGGGTTTTACCTTGCAACCCGCGCTTCCAGCGCCGACGGCAAGCGAGGCGTGGGCGTAGTGATCGATGAGAACACAATCTTCCCGCGAGGCGAGTACCCTGAAAAGTTCACCGTTTGCCTGGTAACAGGAGGGAAACAGTACCGCATTGTCGAGCCCGAGAAATCCGGCAAGCCGTTTTTCACAACGCCTGAACACCTCCGCATAACCGGTTGCAATCGGTGTACCGCAGAGTGAAGAGCCATAGCGGTCGGCGGCCCGTTTGATCGATTCGACGACCCGCGGATCGCAGGTGAGGCCGAGGTAATTGTTGGCGGCAAGGTTGACGAACTCCTCCCCCCCGATGATCAAAGGATCGGTCAGTCCGGATTCGATAACCGGATAATAGGGATTGAAACCGAGCTTCCCGGCAAGGCGCTTATCGACTTTACGATCCGCAAGGAGGTTCGCCATCTCAGTTTTCCCTTTCAAGCGCTGGATAATGGGCACGCAATGCCCCGGCGATATGTGACACCGTCCTGAGGTTTTTGAATTGCGTTTCGTCGATGTGAATCGAATATTCGTCCTCGAGCGCGTTCAGAATCATGAGATACCCGAACGAATCGAATCCCGCTTCTTCCTTGAGATCGGTATCTATTGTTATTTCCACATTTTTTTCATTGTTCTCATTGACTATATCCAAAACCTTCTCCTCGATATTCATACACTCCTCTCTTTCGCTATGCCCGCATAGCATTTTGTCGGATACGGGGAATCCACCATCACGGCGCAGGTATTGCAATTGATGCACCGTGAAACATATTGACGGTCGTTTTTCACCTTTTGGGCGAAATCGGTCTCGCACAGAAAAGGCCTCGAAAGACTCACGAAGTCGATTCCCTGCTCTTCGATCGCATATGATATTTCTTCACCCTTTCTGAACCCCCCGACCGTGATGATGGGGATATCGGTATATTGCTTCGCGACAACGGCGTACGGCAGATTGTACATGGGAGAAAAGGGTTTAAACTTGATCGAAAGAACGGGAACGGCCAATTTCCCCCACAAGTACCTTCCGACGCCGCTTTTTATCGTGTAGCGCGGATTGAATGTGCAGATTGTGTCCGTCGGGATACTCTCTCCCCGGAAAATATTGAAGGCGCGATCCATCGTTCCGTAACTTATTTCAATCGCCGCGACCTGCTTTCTTCCCAGAAAACGAATGAGACGGATAAACTGTTCCCTGCCGAATTCGCCACTATCATCAACGGCCCCGCTTATCTTTATCAGGACGGGAAAATCTCCGCCGCAAAGATCGCGTATATTGTCGATGACCTCGCCCAGAAACCGCGTGCCCAAACCCGTCTCCCGATCGATGCCGTACGGGTCCGTTCTGTCATTAATGTTGGCCAGCAAAAACTGATGGATAAGGTAGCCGTGGGCGGCATGAAGCTGTATTCCGTCAAATCCCGCCTTTTTCGCGTAAAGGGCCGATCGCGCGAACTCCCCGATCACATGCCTGACGTCATTGGTCGAGAGTACCTTCGGCTTTTCGTTAAAATAAACCGATTTTCTTTTCGATACACCTAAAACGTTTGCCCCGGTCATTTTCCTGACCGTCTGTCTTCCCGTATGCGCAAGCTGCATGACGATCGGACATCCCTCCCTGTGCACCAGTGATATCGTTTTTTTGAATGCCGGAATCTTTTTCTCCGTATCAAGCCCGGCCTGGCCCGGATGCATCGACCTTCCCTGTCTGCTGACAAAGGTAAATCCCGTTATGATCATTCCGACTTCACGGCGCGACAATTCGTGATGGAAGCGGTGGTATTCATCACCCGGGACACCTTTCTCGTCACACAATTTCATGATCGTGGCGGACCGGACGATCCTGTTTTTCAATGTGATATTACCGATGCGGCATGGTTCGAATACTTTCATTACGCCTTCCTGTTCCGGTGAAGTGTAAAAAGCAGCCCGACGGAGAAAAAGGAAACGATGAACAGCACGATCGCCAGGTGCTGATTGAAAAGGGCGATAATCGTTGCCTGACCGCACACGCATGCCCTGAAATTTGTCTTGAGTGAATCATAGGTTCTTTCCCCGGAAGGATACCGGAAATAGAGGAATCCCGTTTTCAGGAGAAGGATGACGGTGAAAAACCCCAGGGTCATGAAGACGTTGTTCATGGGAATGGAAAGAAAATCGGTCCAACGCAGGATTCCGAATGCCGCCACGGGAATAAATGCTGAAACCAGCGCCATAATTCTCGATTTTCCGAGTCCCCAGGCAACTATCACCGTGTTTTTTCCCGCCGCTTTGTCGCCCCGATAATCCTTGAAATAGGTATAGAACGTCATGACCGCATTCAGGCAGAAAACAAGAATAAGGGCGGAAAGCCTGTGGGCGTACAAAAAGGTCGATGCCGTCGGTCCTGCGGCGAACGCCCCGTAAAGGGTCGCCATGGTAATCATCAGGCCGAACACGATGTTGCCTAAAATCCCGTATCCTTTTGCGTATTCATAGATGACATTGAGGAGTACCCCCAGAACGAGAAAAACCACGGCGTACGGTTCAAGATAGAACCAGGTAATCAACCCCGAAAACAGAAGCAGTATTCCCGAAACGATCAGGGCCCACTTCGGATTCAGTTCACCGGTCACCATCGGCCGGTCCGGGGCATTGATCCGGTCTTCCCTGAGACCCAGAAAATCATTAATTATCTGGTTGATCCCCCAGCTTAAAAAAAGCAGGATGAGGATAACGATCTTTTTCGCGGGTGTCGGTGCGACTTCGATGGTTCTCTCCGGCGGGAAATGGGCGATAAACTCGTAATAGGCAACACCAATCCAACCGGCGATCCCTGTCACAAAAGAATAGTAGAGTCTCATGGATTTTATATATGCCTTGATAAATCCGAACATACTTCCTTCTCCGTTGCAATGAATACATATGTATTAATGCAATTTATGTGCCAACTCCTCGTTTTTCAGTCCGATACAGGACATCTTGCGGTGGATATAACTTATTCGGTGATAAGAAAATACGAGGAGGCCGCGGATTTCGATCGAATAGAGCGGGATCGAAAGAGGGGGGTGTGCTATGCACATTGCATAATCTATGCAGAATGCATATCGGAGAGGACGCGATGCACATCGATCGGCCTTTCCCGGCGGGTATGAGAAAAAAACCGCGGATCATCGTCTCCGTTGAATATAGCCTGCGTCCATCTTCGGGAGCACGCGCGTATCGGGCCCGAATACTGAAAAAAAAACTTGATTTATTTCTGGGAAGTTCTTATTCTATGAGGTACATGAAAAAAGTATTGTTTTTACCGGTTGTTTTTATCTGTTTTCAGGCATTTCTCTGCGGGGACACGGCGGACGAATATTTCCGGCAGGGCAAACAAGCGTACGAGAAAAAGGAATACGAGCAGGCATACATGCTTTTTGAAAAAGCCTGCGGCTTGAAACCGGAAGAAGCAAAATATCACTATAACTTCGGACTTGCCGCGCGAAAGACAAATAAATATGAAGTCGCACTCAAGGCATTCCTGGAGGCGGAACGGCTTGACCCCTCGATTTCCTTTACGAACGACAGGGAAGGATTCAGAAGCAAAGTGGATGAAATGTACAGATTGTCCGACAGCGCACGGCCCGAAGACGATGCATACATTTCTTTTGCCGACGGCGAGGCGGCCTACAAAGCCGGAGATTACGGGCTGGCCTTCACCCTGTTCCAAAAAGCCGTTTCAATACAGCCTAAAAGCGCCAAATATCAATACAACCTCGGTCTTGCGGCCCGGAAGACGAAACAATACCGCATTTCAAGGGATGCTTTCCGGGAGGCGCAAAAACTCGACCCGGCTGTTTCGTTTACGACTAAAAAAGATGATTTTTTCGAAAAACTTGAAGAAGTAAGCCGTCTTGCCGGGGAGGCGCGTGAAGAAGAACAATCTCCTGTTTCGGAAAAGAAAAGGGGAATGTCCCCGGGGCTTATCGTACTTATTATCATCGGACTTGTTTTTACCGGATTGTACGTTAAGAAGCAGATAAAAAAGGGAAGGGCAGGGCATTTGCACGGTATGGCCGACGGAAAAAAGCCGATTGACGACGATTATAACGACTACCGTTCCTCCATTACCTCCGCGACCCATAAAACCGGACGTCGCCGGCCGTACAGGCGACGCGATTATTCCTGAAATGAAGAACAATAACGGGGCCGATGACGGGGCGATACCGATTTTATCCTGACTGGAGTAAGCATGAGAATCCTGTTTTATGCAGTCAATGGACTCGGACTTGGTCATGTGACACGGCTTTTGGCGATTGCCAGGGAAATCCGCCGTCTCAAGCCGTCCGCCCTTATCCTCTTTCTTACCTCCTCGGAATCGAATATCATTTATAAAGAAGGATTCCCCTCGGTAAAAATACCCTCGAAAAACATTATCATGGATTCCGGATTCAGGGTCCCCCTTCATATCCGCATCATGCACGAAACGGCGTGGAGTGTGTTTTCTTCGTTCCAGCCCGATATCACGGTCGTGGATACCTTTCCCCACGGCTTTTCCCACGAACTCGACCAGGTACTCAGGTGGAAATCGTGCCGTTTTGTCTATATCTACCGCCAGCGCAAGGACGAACAGCTTGAAGACGATTACTTCCATTCGCTATTAAGGCGCTATCATCTTATCATCGTTCCACATGACAAAGGGGAACCCGGTATCCGTATTCCCTGCCGGACGGATGTTTTTTACGCGGGGCCGATCATTATCCGAAACAGGAAGGAAGTGATGGGGAAAGAAGAGGTGATCAGGGCATTGGGACTCCCGCAGGACAAGAAACTCGTGCTTGTCAATCCCGGCGGCGGGGGCCAGGACAACCTGGCCAGGGTGATCTGCCGTCTTGTGAATGTCATGAAACGTATCCCCGCCGTTCATCCGGTGATCGCGCAGGGAAGCCTTCTTCACTATCTTCCCATGCGCGAATGCACGGTCATCAATGGCTATTTCCCTGTGTGTGAACTTTACAGTTGTTTTGACGCGGTCGTCGCCGGGTGCGGCTATAATACGGTCAATGAAATGCTTTATTTTCAAAAGCCGGGTGTCTATATCCCTTTTGACCGGGCGGTTGACGACCAGTTCAGGCGGGCGGCTTCGGTTGAAAAAAAAGGCATGGGATTAACCATGACCATGGAAAATCCCGGGCTTCTGGAAGACAAACTCGGGCAGCTTCTGAACCGTGCAACCTGCAGCCGTATTATGGCCAATATCCGCAAGGCGGGGATCAGAAACAATGCAAGGAGTGCGGCGAGGGCCGTTATCGGCCTTTCCGGAAAACGATGATCGATAAAACGATTCTTTTTGATTACATCGACAACGGGATCATTCCCGAAGGTCCCCTCACCGTTCATATCGATATTATCGAGGCGTGCAACCTCGACTGCATCACCTGCTGGAAGCATTCTCCCCTCCTCCCCGGAAATCGGGAGAAAAAAAGCTTCCGTACCCTTGTGTTCAGCGATTTTATGCGGATTATCGGCGACCTGAAATCGATCGGTGTGGAAAAACTCATCATATCGGGAAGCGGGGAGCCTTTTTTGCATGCCGACTGCTACCGTATGATCGAAGCTGCAAAAAAGGCCCTGTTTCATGTAACCGTCCTTACCAACGCGACCCTGATCGACCGGAAACGAATAAATGACGCCCCCCCGGACAAGCTTCTGGTCAATATCGGTGCCGCGACCGAAACCACCTACCGCAGCCTGCATCCCGGTTCTTCGGTCGATTTTGACCGGCTGCTATCGAATTTGCAGCGCCTGAACGAATATATCAATATTACCCTGGTCATGGTCGTTTCGAAACTCAATTATACAGAACTCCTTCCATTGGCCGAATTAGCCCGCTCATTCAAAAAAGCCACCCTTTCCTTTAAAAAGGCGGGGACGGTCGAGGCGACCGCCCACCTCGGCATCAATGGGGAAGAAACCGACCGGATATTGGGCCGGCTTGACGACATCGAGGAAATATGCGGCCGTTTCAGGATTCCGCACAACCTCGGGATGTTCAGGAACCAGCTTCAGAGTATCGGGACGGCCGGGGCATTTCGCGACACGGGATGTTACGCGGGACTTTTCTATTCGAGAATATATCTTGACGGGAACGTCTATTTCTGCTGCGCCCGGATACCTGTGGGAAATGTATTCGAGGCGCCCTTTTCGACCCTCTGGAACGGCACATCCTACCGGCGCATTCGAGACAAGCTTGCCGGGGGATCGTATTTCCCCGAATGCGACCACTGCGGCAAGTACAATCTCAACTATTCCGCCTCCATGCTGATACGGGAGCGCCTGTTGTGACGAAACAGGGGAACGCGGTCTCATGGAATATCTGCGAGGCCTGCAACTACGATTGTTCCTACTGCGCGCAGGGCCGCCTCCACCGGGGCTTTCCGTCCCCCGGTGATGCCGAAGCGATCGCACGCTTTCTGGCCGGACTGGCGGGCGGGTGGGAAGTGAAAATAAGCGGGGGAGAGCCCTTTTTTTACCCCGGCTTCATCGACACCGTACGGATACTCGTTGGGGGCGGCGTGAAAATATCGGTCGTCACGAACTTTTCATTTTCTTTCGGACTCTATACCGATTTTCTGGCCGTAACGGGGGATTCCCTCCGTTCTTTTTCCGTCTCTTTTCACC
Source organism: Spirochaetales bacterium (assembly GCA_016930085.1). NCBI lineage: Bacteria > Pseudomonadati > Spirochaetota > Spirochaetia > Spirochaetales > Spirochaetales bacterium. Next base: position 23,187 of record JAFGHO010000104.1, on the reverse strand, counting down.
GGGAAAAAACCGCTTTTCACCGTTTTTTGCGGAAATGCCTCAAAATAAAACAGCGCCTTGACCGCCTTGACCACGCTTCGATGGTCGTCAACTCCGTAGTCGTTCCCGGGGAAATCGCGGATCTGATCCGGATAAAAAAGGAACTCGAAAAAAACAACATCCGCTTTTATCCGCAGTTTATGCGTAAAAAAGGCAAGGCCATCCGTTACAATAAGAAAGAAAAGGATCTGATACGTGATTTGACCGGCGGGGCGGAGGACCCCTTTCTGGTCAACCGGGGGTATTCCTTCAGGGGAAGGACCTGTTATGCGGGCTCTCGTTATTTCATCGTCACCATGACCGGGGAGTGTTTTACCTGTTATCCGGGTAAACGAAGCGGAAAGGGTTCACTCGGTGCGATCAAAGACGGAAGCGTCCGCCTGCTCGAGGATTCTCTCATCTGTCCCTATGAAACCTGCCCCTGCTCCGTCCCCGCAAACCGCGGAATTATATCGTCATCTATAATCGCAGACTGACCGCGAGCACCAGATCCGGCCAGAGACCAAAGGGAAAGGTGATAACGCGGATCACCTCCTTTTCTTTTTCGAAAAAGAAAGGAAATCCTCCCCCCGCCCGCAGGTCCATACCGAACTTTTCGTTGAACCAGTACCTTACCATGATCGAGCCGCCGCAGGAAACCATGGCCGCGGTAAAATCGAAGGTAACTGCCGCGTTCGGGATTCCCGCGAGGAACATGCACTGAAAGGATGATCCGGGCGGCCGAAGGTAAACCACGATAAAGGCGTCGCAAACGAGAAGGCCGTAAACCGCCGCACCGGCATCGGCGCGGATGCCGAGATGCCGAAGCATCCTGTACTCGATTCCGCCCCTGATTGAAAGCTGCCAGTCGATTCCCGTACAGAAAAGGGTTTCATCCGCAGAAACGGCGGTAATGGAGACAATGAAAAAAATAATCAGAAAAAGCGATTGTTTCATCCTTTATAAAGTATACGATACAATGCGCTGTTTGCAAAGGGGAAAATTATATCTTTTGCTTTTTAGAAGGGGCGGGATATATGTGCTGGAAGCGGGGGATGATTGATAGATGAATTTTTTTAGAGACGAAGTATCCAAAATGGTGAATAGCTATCCATATACATGGAAATCAAGCTATTTCGACCCGGTAGATGCTGGATTATCCTAAACAATTGTCGTAATTTTTTCTGAGGAATTTGCTGTATACTTTTCTCTTCACTACTCCATTGTCTAAATCTTTTCTCAAATTCGTCAATAACTTTATTCCCATATTTCTCCATCATTACCAAAAACACCTCCAGCAACCACCTTAAAAGCTGTGCGATACTAAAACAATTCAAGTCCGCGTGCAGCAGCTTGATCTTCCGATACACATCCTCAGTGAAATACACATGCGCATGTCGCCTTCTTTCATCCGGATTGTCAGAGACCGATTGATACCGGCTCATCCGCTGCCTTCCCCATTGATGCTCCCTTACGATCAAAGGATCGACAAGGGACATAATCCCAATAATAACCCCGGATAACGAACGTTTCGGTCCGAATAATTTCAGGCTATTCAGCTTGTTTCTCATACTATCTGATAGTACAAAATGAAATTCATGCAGGACTGATTTTATCATGCCATACTCCTCAAATAGTTATTCTCCTGCATTGTATAACGCCAAAATTCTTCCTTCTGCATTGAATTTCATTGTATTTGAGACAAAAAAAACGACCAAACACCGGCCTCTAATGTATCACAGCCGGAAATACTCATTAACCCCTTCTACAAAGACCTGATATGCGGCCTCAACGCCGTGAGTCCGTCCGCGCCGGCCTCGAGCTCGTGCAGCCTTTCGATCCGTTCGCGGATCGATGGGTGTGTCTTGAGGGTGGAACTTTCCTCCTCACGGCGGCTTCTGCCCAGAACGAGAAATCCGAAGAGCCGGACGGGCCTTACATCGAGTTTTTCGAGTGCGGAAACAAAACCGGCCACATCTCCGGTAAGTTTCACCGCCCCGATATCCGCGTCGAACTCCCGCGTCCGCGAAAGGGCGAGAAAGAGAAAGGTGCTTGCAAGTGGCGCGGCAATGATAACGAGAAGAAGCGGGAGAAGGGTCCCGCCGGATGAAGCGGCAAAAAACGGCATGCTGAAAAAGAGAACAAACATGCCGAAATACGAAAGCCACGAGGTAAGGGACCGCGCGGTCCCGGCCAGCCCGAGGATCCATGTGTCGCGGTTTACGATATGTCCTACCTCGTGGGCCAGCACCCCCAGCAATTCACGGGGATCGAGGTAGCGGATCAGCCCTTCGGTAAGGACGATCGCCGAGTTGTTGTGAGAGCCCACGGTAAAGGCGTTCAGAATGGGCTGTGGAATATAGTAAAGCGCGGGGACGCGGGCGAGGCCCGCTTTCCCGGCAAGCCCTTCAATCATCGAATGTATTCCGGGCGCGTTCGACGGGGTCAGCCGCTGTGCCCCGCGTATCCGTAATTGCAGGTTTCCGGATACCGAAGGATTGAGCAGAAAAAAAAGCCCGGCGGCAATGAGGAAAAAGAAGACGCCCTGTCCGCCCACCGTGGCCCACGCGAGAAATCCGGCAAGCAGGGCCATCAGCGCCACAATACCGGCGGTCACGGCGATATTGAGCAGCCGCCGTTTAAGCATCGTACGTTTGTTTATGTTCATCGTTCGGTCTCCCTTCTATATATAAAGTTGCAAAAAGCATGCCAGGGTTACAGGAGAAATGCGGAGAAGGCTTGGTTTAATTGTTTATGGGGGAAAGAGATAGAGAGAGGTTGTTGCCGAGGAGATGAATGACTCCCTGTTGCGTGTCGTTTTGACACGCAACAGGATATACAATGCTGAATATATGGGAAATACCGGCGTATCTAGTAATAATACGTAAATAATGTCGACAATGATAGATCGACAGCGGTAACAATTTCCAAATCGCTTCCGATATCATCCGTGAAAACACCACCTGTCGCGGCGGCAATGGCGGCGTTTTGAGCGACAGCGTCCGGCTGCGCATTCGTAATTAGCAATGGTACGGCGCGAATATTTTTCTGGGAAAGTATACCGATAGTCTCCATCATTCCATGTCCGGGATATTCGTATTCAATATCGGAATCATGTCCTACTGCTATGGTAAATACGATGATAACTTTGTCCGTATCGTTTCTCCAGCCTGGTTGTATCGAAGACTGGAACAGGGCTTCAAGCAGCGAATTCGGCAGATCGGCGCCGCTTGCTGCGAAATAGTTATTTACCGCAGTTAAAAGATCAGATGTAATGGATGTGAGATTACAATCAAGCATAAACGGTAAATCTCCACTTAATCCATATGATTCACCCACAACATAAAAATCCCTGAAACTGACAGCCCCATACTTGACGTCTCCGAGATAACCCCCAATATTGGAAATAACATTTGCTATTCCCGTCTTGATAAAAGTGATATAAGCACCCATGGAACCGTTTACATCCGTGACAAAAAGGATATCGACGGCTTTTTTGCGCTTGGAATGAAACAGATCGAGTGCGTATTCGATATGTTCCAGAGCCCAGTGAAAATCTTCGATTGTCGCATAATCCTCCATGAATACCCATTCAATATCATAGAGTGCGTTATCAAGATAAGAGATGGAATTATAGGCATACTGGCCGGGATATATCCCTTCCTCGCTTGTGTCTCTAAGATATTGCGCCTCTTTGACCGCTTCATCGAGGGCCTTTCGTGTCTGGTAATAATCCACCTCGGTCTCGAGATAATCCATGAGGGGGATATTGTCGCACGAAACCAGTGCGGCCATGATTGCGATACATACGGTTATCCGTTTCATCGTCCTTCTTCTCCTTTGCGCGGAGGCATCCTGACGCCGGGGCACCGGCGCGCTACAGCATGTCCTCCGAATCGATGATCAATACCTTTCCCGACGCGGTTCCCGCCATGATCTTTCCCTTTTCCAGGACCGGACGGGCGGATATTTCCTCGCCCGCCGCCAATGACGTTTTCACCTTCCCCGTTTTCGCGTCCGCGACCACGAGTTTTTTATCCCGCGTCCCGAACACGAGGCTGCCCCCCAGGTATGCGGGCGGAGCCGAGAGGTTCCGGATCCCGTCGTAGAGGAAAGCTCCGGTCGCCGCGTCGAGGGCGTAGACGGTCCCCCGTGAAAAAGCAAAGAGGGTATTGTTCCCGAAAAGCATGTCATTGTAGACCGCCGCCTGTTTGTCGCCGGAAAGGAGGGTTTCCCAGGCCACCTCCTTTTTCTTCAGATCGATGCACGCGACCATTCCCTTTCTGCCCGCGACATACGCCGATGTTCCGTGCACGGTCGGGGCAAGGGCGACCGGGGTGGTAAGGCCGGTCGGGACCTCCGCTTCCATATTCCCCGACGCCGCGTCGATCATGAGAAAAGTCCCCTTTGTGTCCGCGATAAGGAATGTACCGTTATAAACTGCCGGGGTCATGCGCGATTCACCCGGGACCGCGATTTCCCTGATCGTCGTCCCGGTTTCCGGATCGAAGACGACGAGTTTTCCGTTTTCCGGGTAAACGGCGGATTTTCCGAACGGGACGACCCGCCTCCCGAAGATATGGGACGAGGCATTGTCAAGGGCGCGGCTCTTCACCACCGCCCCCGTTTCGGCATCGGCGATCACAAACTCCCCCGACCCGCTGAAACAGACCCTCGAGCCGATCAGAACGGGCGCCGAATTGGTGTTGGACTGGTTGTTGGTGGAAATCGTCCACGCCTTTTCTCCCCCCATCGTCGCGGCGGTCAAAACCCCGTAAGCGTCCGCCACGATAATTCTGTCCCTGTACAAAACCGGATTTCCCGCCACCGCTGCAAAACTCGCCGTTATCGTGTTCTCGACACCGCGGGCCTTGAGCGAGACCGTGTGGTTCTTCTTTGTATTTTCATCGATCGAAATCGGATAATGCGCGGTCTTGTACCCGTTTTTCCGGACAACAAACTCGATTTCCTCCCCGGATGCGAATTCCGCGGTGTAGGTTCCCTTTCCGACCGTTTTCCCGTCGAGCAGGATCTCGGCGTCATCCGGTGTGACAATGAGACTGACCGTTTTCAGCGTGATTTCCACATCCGGTTCTTCCGGGACCATCGCTTCCTCTTTCGCCGTATCCGAAACGGCTTCTTCGGATTCCTCTGTTACCATCGCATCTCCGGCAACGGCGGACTCGTCTTCCTTTTCCTTATCGAGCTTGATCGTATACCTTGCATCCATACCGCTTTTGGGAACGATCGTCACTTTTTTTTCTATATATCCCGTAAGGCTGACACCGATTGTCACTTCTTCCCCCGGTGTAAAAAGCCCCGACACCGACCCCTTCCCGGCAGGTTCGCCGTTAAGGGAAATGGCTGCCTGCGCGGGGACGGCTTTCACCGCCACCCTCACCGCCCCGAGGACGTCATCCCCGTTTTCGGCTTCTCCGAGGTCGTGGATCTCCGCCTTTTCGACTTTTTCGAAAAGAACGACATTTTCCTTTGCAAGCTCAGACGGGCTGTCTATGGTCCGGACAACGGATTTCATCAATTTTTTACCGTTCTGTTTCAGGGCGGCAATCAGTGTATCGTCGGCGGCCCCGGCCTTGGCCGCTTTTTCGAAAGCGGTTTTGAACTCATCGAATTCCTCGGCGACAGCGGGTTCGACTTTCCTCGAAACAAGGATCTCGTTCCCGCCCTCGATCACCGGGGCTTCCTCTTCGATCGAATCGAGAAGACCGGCAAGACCGCCCTGATCATCCCCGAGTTGTTTCCGCAGCTCGCGCGTAGCGGCACCCGCGGGCAGAACGGCGACGCGGCCTTCCTTGACCGCGATAATCGTTCCCTCCTCTTCGAGTTCCCTGACCATAAAGGTCGTTCCCCGCACCCCGCAGGCGGATGAAGGGGTATTGACGGTAAAGGACTCCTTTTCCGCGAGTTTTTTCACCTTGAACAGCACGGACCCCAAAGCGACTTCGACATCGACATCCGTTTCTCCTTCTTTGAGGAACAGTTCCTTCATAACGACGGTCGTATTTTCTTCGATACGGAGTACCGCTTTCTCCCCGATTTGTACCTCGCAGTATGAATCGGGGTCCACGGCCAGGGTGTCGTCGACACCCGGCAGGTCCCCGACATCGAGGGGCTGCCACGAACCGGCATGCACCAGGGACGCGCTTCCCGACACGAACGTGACGATCGCCTGATCGATATCCGGTGCGGTAACCGGCGCGAGTGATTCCTGGCTTTCAATGCCCGAAACACGTTCGATTCTTTCTTCACATGAAAAAAACATTATAAAGGAAACAAGTAACAGCATACTCATGATTTTTCTTATCATCATCATATCTCTCCCTTCGATCGATGAAACATGTCTCCGTCGTCACCTCAGCCGAAGCGGGGCCGCCGCTGCCTGCGGCGTCGTTAAAAAGACCCCTCCCGATCGACTCGGGCCGCCTCATCCTCTTTCCTCTCACTCACTGATCCAGATTATTTTCTCCCGTTCCCTGCTAACTTCCGCGGCGAGCCTCGCCTCGTCGCCCTTGAGTTCGATATACGAATACTGTTCGGCGAGTTCGGGATCGATACTCTGGAGCTTTTTATAGGCTTCCCGCGCGTTTCCGTAATTTTCCAGCCGGTGGTTGATAATCGCGAGGCTGAGAAGAACGACCGGCTCGAGGGGCGCCATCTTGAGGGCGCGCTCGAAATAGGGGATCGCCTTGATCAGTTCGTCTTTCATATAATAAGCCGTCCCCATATTGATGAGGGCGGGGACATATTCTTCCTTCAAGACGATCGCGTTGAAAATTTCCATGGCCTTCTCGAGCCGGCCGTATTCGGCATAGAGAACGCCGAGCCGGTTTCTGACGACTGCCGAGTTTTTCGCCTTCGCCGCATCAGCCTCGAGTTTTTCGACACGGGGGGCCATCTCATAGGCGACAAACTCATCGAGCCGTTTCCCGAAGGCGGCCGCGAGTGCCTCGGCGGAAGGGATTCCCGTCTCCCCCGCGCTCCCGGTTAAAGGCGGCGGCGGGAATTCCCGCTGCATCGCCTCAATGGGAAGCAATACCGCGTTCCGGCTCGCGTTGTTCCATGCCATTACCCCTGATTGAAGGGCCCTGAGAAACCCGGAATCCATGACCGATGTATCCACGGGCAGAAAGACGCCCTCCTCCCGCACGATCAGGTCGCCGGGGTGTGAATAGATCTTGTCCGCTTTAGCCGCACTGTCTGAGAGAAGGAACGCGGGCATGATCCGGTCCTGAAACCGGATGATCGCCGAAGGAATCCCCGCGGCTTCGAGCAGGGCGCAATACAGGAAGACGGCCTCGTCGGCGTTGCACACCCCGGTTTCAAGAACCTGGTATGGATACAGCACCGTGTCGAGCTGTTCGCCGCCCGTTTTTGAAATGTGATACTCGCCTGTCGAGGCTATTCCGCGGATGTTGAGGCTTTCAAAAAGGATCATCGCCTTGCAGATCACCGTATCGATATTGTTGATATTCGTATTGCCCGGGATTTCGCTTGCCTTGAGGGCAAAGGCGGAAACACGGGGATCCCCTGAGGTAACGAACAATCCGAGTTTGGAGGGTTTGTCCCACAGGATATTGTTTCTGTTATGGATGACCGCCGAGCCCCTGAAAACCTCCGAAACCTTGTTTCCTTCATAGGAATACGATACCCTGATCTCCGTTTTCGCCTTTGACAGCTCTTCGACTCCCATAAGATTGTCGCGAAATTTTCCCGAAAGGGCGACCTCGATGCTTTCTCCGCCGTCAAGCTGTTTGATGTCCGCACATTTTACTGCTTTGTCCATATATGCCGGTATGTACAAGGAAACGGAAAGGTCTTTCACCGGCGATTTTTCCTTATTCCGGATCACGGTGCTTCCCACCGGCGTGTTGTCGTAGGTATTGATGAGGACGGGGAATACCGGACCGATCGTCACGGCCCCCTGTTCGAGCGCCTTTATGATAACGAAGTCAATGGCATATGACAGACCGATCGATACGGATAGTTCATGGGCATAGCCGAAAAAATAACGGTAGCCGACCTCGCCTTTCAGGTGGAGCGGGTTGAACATCTTCCAGTCCAGAAACACACCGCCCCCCGCATAACCGTGGCCGCCGTTCTGCTCCGGGTCTTCATTGACAAAGGTGTAAAACCCCCCTCCCCCGGCGACGACGCCGGCCGTCAGGCCTGGAGATACCGTAAAACCGATTCCGCCGCCGACCCCTCCCCATTGCCGCGAAGCGCTCATCTCCGCCCTGACGGGCGAAAAATTATAGCCGCCTTCGAAATCGAAAAAGAAAAGTGGAACAGGAGAAAAGCGGACGGCAACCCTGCCGCCGACGCCGATTTCGAAAATATCGCCCGACCCCAATATCGGAATGGTGGCCTCGGGAAGCAGGGAAATATCGAGTGAAGCCCCGGTTTTCGTTATCCCGCCGCTTTGCGCGGCAACCGTCACAGCTGTCATGAGTAATAAAAATAAAAGTCCCGTGAATACATTATATTTCATCGATGATGCGTCCTCCGTCTATCAATATAAAATATAAGACATTTTTTTTCGATTGTAAAATAAAATGACTCCTTTTATCGTTATAATGGAGAAGTATATAAAAAAAAGAATATTTTTCCTAAAAAAATAAAAAAAGACTTGCATAATCCGGTTTCGGGGATATATTTAATGAAGAAACATGTTTTATAACATTCAAAATAACTATCAACATTTCTCATAATCAGTATTACATTAACGGGGGTAATGAAAATGCGTAAACTTTTTTTCTCTAAAAAAATTCTTTTTTTCATACTCATTTTTTCCGTCATTCCGTGTGCCGGCTTCCCGGCCCAGCCGGATTATGAAGATTCGGGGCTTTCCCTGCATATCCTTCCAGGATTCACGATGCCGATCGGGGAGAAATACGGTTCCGCCTTCGATTTCGGCGGCACCGTATCGCTGCTTTGCCGGTTCTCCTTTCCCCAACTCCCCTTCCTGTTTCTCGAAGGGGGAGCGGGATTCGGGGTCACACCCCTCAAACTCGCCGACGACGCCCCGTTCGACAGCGCGATGATGTACCTCATATCGCCCAAAGCGGGAGTCGGAAGCAGTTTCCGCATCCTTCCGAACCTGTTCGCCGGCGCGCATATCCACGGCGGATACTACTACGGATTTCTCGATATCGATACGGGTGACAACAGCGGACAGAATCCCTTTATCGATATCGGGGGTGATATCCGGTTTACGCCGGTTCCTTCGATGGGTATCGGTCTCGACGCCTCTTACCGTAATTTCTTCGGACTGTATTCCGATATCGTGCTCAATCTCGGTGTCTCGTATCATTTTCAGGCGCAAAAAAGCGTGCAGATTTTCGGTACGCAGAACGAACCTTATAAGGAAATGGTATACGGCGAGATTTCATTCGACCCCGTGTTTCCCGTTTTTTTCAAGTTCTATGACGTGAATCCGATCGGAAAAATAACGGTAAAAAACACGGGAAAAATACCCATGGAAGACGTAAAAGTGAAGGTTTTTATCAATCAGTATATGGACAACCCGAAAGTGTGCGGGGAACTGGATTTCCTGAAGGGTGGGGCGGAGCAGGAGGTGTTCCTGTACGCCCTGTTCAACGAAAAAGTACTCGATATTTCGGAGGCGACAAAGGTCCAGATCAATATCATGACCGAATCCACCGTCGCCGGCGTCAATTACTCGAACGAGGAAGTCCAAACCTTGAGGCTTTACGACCGGAACGCGACGACCTGGGAAGACGACAGGCGCGCCGCCGCGTTCGTCAGTCTCAAGGACCCCACTGTGCTCAGGTTTTCGAAGAACGTTAAAAGCATGGTCCAGGGCAAGGCCCCCGGTGCGCTCGACGACAATTTCGTCACCTGCATGGCCTTCCACAGCGCACTCAGGCTGTTCGGTATGAGTTACGTCGTCGATCCCTCGACCCCCTATACCGAGTTTTCCAAGAAAAAGGCGGCTGTCGATTACCTCCAGTTCCCCAGCCAGACCCTCGATTACAAGGCCGGTGACTGCGACGACCTCTCCATTCTCTACTGCGCGCTTCTCGAATCGGTCGGCATCGAGACGGCTTTTATCACCGTTCCCGGCCATATCTTTATCGCCTTTTCCCTGGACATGGACCCGGCGGAGGCGAAAAAACGCTTCCATTATACAAAGGATTTCATCTTTATCGATGAAAAGACATGGTGCCCCTTCGAGATCACCGTTTTCAACGAGGGATTCGTCAGGGCGTGGCAGATCGGCTCGAAACAATGGAACGACCACGCCAAATCGGGCGGGGCCCGGTTGTATCCAGTTCGCGAGGCGTGGCAGACATACGAACCGGTCGGGATTTCGGGCAAGGCGGTATCCATCTCCCTTCCGGCCGCAGCCGCGGTGGTGAAGGAGTTCGGCGAACAACTCGAACGCTTTTACGAGCTGTACCTCTACCCGAGGGTCGCGAAACTCGAAGAGGATATCAAAAAATCGAAAGGAAGTATCCGGGACCTGAACGCCCTCGGCGTCCTCTACGCGCGATACGGCTTCTATGACAAGGCTGCCGAGCAGTTCACGAAAGTCCTCGCAAAAGAAGACCACTACGCGGTCCTGATCAACCTCGGCAATATCGCCTTTCTGAAAGAAGATTTTCAAAAAGCGCTTGATTACTATACACGCGCAGAAAAGAAACGGGCGAACGATCCCGTGGTCGTTCTCAGCCTGGCGCGCGTCTATTTCGAGCTTGCCGAATACAGAAAGGCCGAAACCAGTTACAAAACCCTCGCGAAGCTGGACAGGAACCTGGCGGACAAATACGGGTATCTCAATATGGCCGCCGGCGACGATACCGCCCGCGCCGCGGGAGCCGAAGCGATGAAGGAGGCAATGATATGGAGCGAATAGGAATGAAAAAAAGGCCGTTAGCGGTCATATACGGTATGTCGATTGCGGCTATTGTGCTGGGAATCGTTTTCGGGTGCTGCCTGTTCGACGATATCCCCATGTTTCTGACGGTCAAGGACCTGACATCGGAGGACCTTGTATGGAAAAACACAAAGACATTGACGGCACAGAATGCGGTTGCGAATCAGGGATTCGGATATTCGGTGGATGTCTATACCGGAAAATACGGTACCTATATCGGGGTCGGGGCACCTGAAGAATCCTCCCAAACCGGGGCGGTTTATATGTATAGAAAGACTTCTTCCGGCTGGACGTTCATCCAGAAAATAACCCCTTCCGACAGCAGTACGGACGATTATTTCGGATACTGCGTAAAGTTCACAGGGACAACATTGATTATCTCCGCTCCCGGTTATATGAGCAGCAACGATGGTGTTTATGTTTACGAGTTCAATGGATCGACATGGCAGACCCCGGCGAGTCTTTCTCCCCACGGACGATTACCGCTTGAAGGCGCGTCGCATTCTTATTTCGGCCTTGGGCTTGCCGTGAGTGGTGATTACATATTTATTGGAGATTTGAATAATACATACTTCGGGAATTACGGTGGTATGGTCTATGTCTATGATGCAGATGATTATTCTTATATTCAAGATTTAAACTATAAAGATTACACTATTGAAGCAAACGATCAATTCGGCGTTTCTCTGTGCGGGAGCGACGATTTTTTATTTGTCGGGGCATCGGGAGACGACGACGGCCAAACGAATGCAGGCGCTATTTATATGTACCGGAATGACGGCGGCGGCACACCGTGGACGTGTGTTACGAAAATACAAAGCCCGGCAATCGGCCTCAGCGAATACTACGGCAGCTCGCTTGCGATGGACGGCAGCCGCGTATTGATCGGAGAACCGGGACTGGGCGGCACCAATAATCAGCGTGCCTATTTATATACGATTGTCAACAACAATGACCTCAATCTTCTTCAAACCTTTCAAAAAACCGACAATAATATATCCCAATACGGAAAAGCCGTGGCCCTTTTAAACGACATCGTTCTGATATCAGATCCCGATTACAACGATATCGAGGGCTCATTATCCAATATCGGAAAGGCATTTCTGTATGAAGAATATAAAGAGACGTATACTGAACTCGAAGAGCTTCAGATAGCGAAAACAACACCGTCATCGGCGGACCATGCGGGTTTTTCAATCACTCTGAAAAACAATATATTCTGTGTCGGAATTCCCAACGACGATACGGCCGCATCCGAATCCGGCGCCGTTTTGGTGTATGAATTAACGGAACCATAAATAAAGGAGAGCATCATGAAAAAAAGTGTATTAATCATCTGTTTGTTGTCAATGACATTTTTCGTCTATTCCCAGATGTATACGGTGAGTTCTTTTGAATGGTATGACAAGGAGACGATCCCCGTTTTTTTCGAGATACCTTCCGGGACGGCGGAAACAACCGTTACGATCGATACATACGGCAACAACCCCGCCACATTACAGTTCTTTATTACATTGAATGATGGAACAACGGATATTGTCGGTAACGGAAGCTATATATTGACGACAGGAGATGCGGTAAGCGGGAAAACGATTCAATGCAGCGGGACGGGTCCGTATGTCGTGACGATTACCGATAACACGGGAGGTACTGCTACAAACGAATACTGGGGCATTACGATCGCCGGACTCGGCGGAGGAACCAATCATACCGGCGCCGCAATAACCGGAGGAGGGCTTTTCCCGTACGGCAATGTATGGCATTGGAACGACGATCTCCTTGATGCGGCAGACAACGACGAGGAGATAAATATTTTATTCGACGTCAATGGAAGCGTATACACAAACATACACAAGGCATTGGTATATATAGAATCATCGGAGCCGATCTACAGGGTCGAATTGAACGGTGTGACAAGCGGATGCGGATTGTTGTCTCCACAGAATATCGATCCGGCACTCGGCAGTTCCCCTTCCTGGATCAGCGGTTCGGTCGGAAGCAGTTCAACAGGAGGCACTACCTATAATTTTTCGGAAATATCAGCCGGATCAATTTACCTTCTGGAAATCGAGGTTCTCAATAAAACATCCCCGCCGCCGCCGGATTCCGATTTTGATTTCAATGAAAAATGGCAGCTGATCCTTTCATATGCAGCCGGTGTAACGGAAGTACAAGCAGCGGTATCGATCAAGATAGAAGACAATTCCGCCGTCGATATCACACCGGCAGTGGGAGAGTCGACTGATCCCGCATCATTAACGCGGCAGCCATTAGCAGCAATTACAAAACCGGTCAACCAGCCGTCGACCCTTACGCTTCCCGTCATGCGGGAACGAACCTTTACATTCGAAGCGGATTCGCCGGTTTCTCCGACAATGACATGGTATAAAGACGGGGTTCAGCAGCCGTCTCTTTCTAGTGACAGTATTTCGAATATCAGCCAGGTTATCTATACCCTGAAATCAAAAGAGACAGTGACCACATCCGGTTACCCCTATTCAAATTTCACCCATTTTGCCTTCGATTCCCTGACCGTACAATCATACGGAAAGGAATATATAGGCTTCCCCTATGCGCGCGGGGTTCCGTATGATGAAGGACGTGAGCCGCATATCGACGGCATCGTGGAAGGACCGGACGGACAGCAGGAGACATCCGGATCCGACGCCGGTGAGATATACGGCGAAAACGGGTGGAGCGGCGCATATCGAATCACCCACGCGGACGGGACGATAACCGAGGATGTCGCCTTCCAGGCCTTAAGATCACAGGACGGAAACAGGCTTTACATGTCGTTCGAAGTGAAAAACGATTCGTCACTCGACGCCACGGACGTGATTGTCGTCGGGATACGGCCGGATGCATCCAGTACGACTGAAGCGAATGACCGTCTATTGCGTATCTATCCTCTCTCCGGTACGATTCAGTATTACCAGGACAGCAGCAACTGGCAGCAATACACCCCCACACTAACGACGCAGTTCAATGTTGGAACAAACGACCAGACCGCCACCAATCAGGCATGGAGTGTCGAAGTACAGATTCCCGTTCCCGCCCAGGGAACCGAGTGGCCCCAGATCCAAAACGACTTTCTGCTTTACTACGATGTATTCCGTACCTATACGGAAGTCAGCACGGATCTATTGGTAAGCCAGTTCGCATGGCCGAGGTTTTCACAGAAGGTAAGGGGAAATATCGACACATTCCAGTTCTCTCCGTCATACTGGGGGCTCGCGCGGAAGGCAAATCCGCTTACCACAAACGGTGTATCGATAGGATGGTCTGATATCGGTGTTATCACCGCGCCGGGAGATCTTGTTTCGACTCCCACGAATATCATGTCGACGAATACATCGAATACCAATACTTTCGTCGCCAGGGTACATAACAATACCATACAGGAAATCGATGACGGAGGGGGAGGAGTAATCGATAACCAGCGGGAGGTAAGTAACGTCAACGTCACGTTCCGCATCGCCAACTGGGGTGTCCCCCCATATGACTCGGCGACTTATTGGGAGATTATTCCCGCAAATGTCTCTCCGTACGACAATAATCCCGTCATGACCCAGACATCGCCGACCATGGGAGCCACCATCATCGGTCCTTCCTCGACTGGCCAATACGAAGCACAGTGGCAATTGACGTCCGCACAGAGAGACCGTTATATACTCGATCATAGTGCTACGGTAAACGAACTGCATCAATGCATCAATGTCGTTCTCGACGCACCATCAGGAAATGTCAATTTCATCAACAAAAGCGTTGTCAGAAACATGAATTTTGACGGCGCATCGACCTTCGAACAGGAAGCACGAATCGACGGGCGGGGATACGGAAAACCGCCGTTCGGATGGGAAAAGCACAGGTTCCTGCTTTATATAAACAAATATAAACTGGAGGGTTTGCCGGGACAGGTTATGCAGCAGCCGACTGATTTGACAACGGGATTACAGCCTCGCCCGGTCGACAAAAACACCTACCTGAACTGGTCCGCGCACGCGATGCGGTATACCGGAGAAATCGTCATCATCGACGGCGCCGCACACACAATCGTGGACCCCGTGGGATCGTTCGGACATGTAATGATCCATGAAGGGGAGGTATTGCATTGGGACTATTCACTGGAAGGACTCCCGAAACTCCGTAAAAATCCCGATATTTTCCTCGTCGATGTGCCTGAAGACGAAGTGAAAAAAGTGAATACCGTGATTAAGGCCGTCGAACCCACCGGCCACGTGAGTCTTCACGGCGGTGCCTCGATACCCCTGACGCAATTCGCGGCGGATTACGAGGTGGGCTGGAACGTGATCGCGGATCTCGGATTCAAAATAATTCCCCGCCTCTACATCATGGGCATGTTCGGCTACAACTGGTTCCCTGCGAAATCGTCGGGAGTGGATGACACGTCGATCCTGAATATTTCACTCACGGCAAAATACTATCTCCCGGTGCAGCCCTTTCTGGACATCGGAATCGGAGTGGGACCCGAATTGTATATCACTGATTTTGATTTCAACCGGCTCGATGTGGGCTATAACGTCGATCTGAGTCTCGATTACAGGATAACGAACGCCATCCTGGCGGAAATCGGCGCAATCTACCATTCCCATTTCAGCGAGGAGTACTGGTTTATCCAGACGCACGCCGGATTGTTGTTCAGATTTTAGGTATCGGTAATACGGCCCGGCCCGGGCACAGTTTCGGGCCGGGCTTTTTTTTCCGAGTTATCGTCAATCTCAGAGAGTCCCCCGCCGTTTTCCGCAATCGAGAGTCCACCGCTTTTTTCGTTCTTATCCGAAATCGAAAGCATTCCCTTTTCTATCGGACCGATCCGCTTCTTGATCCTCTCTATGGCGGTCTGTGCCGCTTCACGAATTTCCGACGGCAGCTTCTGGTTTTTTGCAACGGATCCAAGCGGTTCGACCGCCTCCGCGGTCCCGTTTTCCACGAGTGCCGCAACGGCAATCCCGAGTAATGACGTATCGTACAAATTCAAAAGCAGGGTACAAAGGAAATCTTCCGCCTTTTTCCCCCCGATCCTCGAAATCGCATGCAAAAGATGTATTTGTTCATTTTTGAAATTCGGATGATGAAAATGCCCGATCAGGGAATCGAGACACCGGGGGCCTTCTTTTTCCGCGAGAAGCCTGACCGCCGTTTCCAGTCCGGTCACGGGCGGGTAACGCCCCGGTTGATGCAACGCCTCCAGTCCGGTATAAAGCGCCGGGACACCGTCGTCAGCCAGCAGTGAAAAAGCGAATGAGGCGAGACGTCTGTCCGGATCGAACAGGAGTTTTTTGCATTCAAATAAAAGGGAATCGTCCCCCGGATATGTTTCCGCCATCACTTCGAGATTCCGGAGGCGGAAGCCCGGTAACGATTCGCGTCTGATATTACTCAGAAGCCGTTCCCTGATTTCGGCTTCCTGTCCGGCCTTTTTCATCAGCCTGATAAAGGAATCGAAGACCAATGTAATATTCTTTATCGCGGCCGTGCCGTATTCCATCGGCATGATAAACTCGCCATGTGACGATGTGATGGTAAACCTGCTTGTGTAATTTTTTACGTGAATCAGTGCCTTACGCGTATCGTAATCCATGAACGCGAGGGTCTCCGCAATACCCATGCCCTCCACAGCGATATAGAGATCAAAATCGGGATCGCCCGTATAGTTTCCGCTTTCGGGCAGTACCGTTTTCCTGCTTCCGCCGCCGTATTTTATCGTGAATATCCGAAGGGAATCGTTCTGCTCCGGCGCGTCGACAGTGCCCGTATAGCGCATTTGCCGGTTATTTATTGATAGACCGATTGTGTACCCCCACACGCCGCCGGACAGGCTGTACGGACGCATGCATGATGGCGGCAGTCTGTAGTGCGAACATACCGATCTGAGTACCGAATCTTCATCCGGACCGGACTTCAACAACCGCCTTTCATATGGTGTCTGCCCGATGGAATCGGAATCATACCGTTTTTTGATAAAAGAGACAATGAGGACGACAATCATCAATATTAGGAAAAGAATTTCATTAAGCAAAACAGTACGAAACCTCCCTTTTGATTATAGCCCGCCTTTCACTCCGCGTAAACAGGAAATTTACCGACATAAGCTTATTTCCTATGGGATGTACCCTGGTTATCAAACCCCGGCGGTCACGAGCGTATATTCTCCGTTATATTACGATATTGATAGACTTTTATTAATCTGGTATTATATTGCTAAAAAAATATAAGGAGAAATGATGTTTGCGGATATCAACCTGAAAGAGCTCGCAGAAATAACTGCCCCCGAACGGTCGTTCCTGAGTCTTTACCTTTCAGGACCTGATTCGGTTTATGAACTGGACCGGTCTTTCCGCCGGTTGCGAAAGGTTCTCTCCAAAAACAATGGAGAAAAGGACGAGCGGGTTCAATTCGATGAAAATGTAAAAATGGTCTATCAGTATCTCGAACAGCACCCCTTTACATCGGGTTCTCTCTGTATCTTTACCGGCTGGATTCTGGACTACTTCAAGGCGTATCCCCTCAACATACGGGTCCACGATCTTATCTGGATCGATTCCTCCCCGTTCATCCGCCCCCTGGCGGAACTTCAGGATGAATATGAAAATGTCGCCGTCGTTGTCGCGGACGCCGTAAAGGCGAAAATATTTCTCGTGTCGTCCGCCAAAGCGACGTCGGAGGAGGCGGTAAAGGGGAACGTAAAAAACCATGTGAGAAAGGGGGGGTGGTCTCAACAGCGATACGAGAGACGGCGCGACAAACAACTGCTTTTATATGCCAGGGAAATTGTGGGTTCACTGACGGACTTGTCGAAAAAGGAACGATTCAGGCGGCTGCTTTTGGTCGGAAGCAGGGAAGTCATAAAAGCCGTATACGACAACCTCCCTCCGATACTCCTTAAAATAGCCGTGACAAAGCGTGTCGACCTGAGCAAGGGGGAACATACGATCCATCACGATATCATGGAGTTGTTTGTCGAAGAGGAAAGAAAATCGGAAAGAGAACTCTGGGAAAAAATCCGCGGCGAGTACCTCCGCGGCGGACTTGGTGTCGTCGGTCTCGATGATGTCTTTGATGCGGCCATGGAAGGCCGGATCGATGAAATGATCGTAGCGCGCGACTACCGGCCGGAAGGACGGTATTGCCGCGACTGCGAAACCATCGTCAAAAAAGCCGCGGAACGATGTCCCGTGTGCCATTCGGACTCGATGTTTACAATCGATGTAGTGAATGAAATCGTTGAAATGCTCAAACTCACCGGTGCCACCGTCGATTTTGCCGACCCCATTCCCACATTGAAGGAAGCCGGCGAGATCGCGGCCCTTCTCAGGTACTGAGCACCATCGTCGGGGAAAAGGTGTCGAAAACGAAAGGGGAAGAACCGCCCTTGCAGGATTAAGAGCGATTCCCTATAATTATTGATATCGTATGGAAACCCTGAGTTACCTTGTAAGCGGAATCATCGCGGTCGCCTGGTCGGTCTGGATCTTTGTTATCTGGCAGAAACGCGCGGATCTGGCCGAATCGTCCCCGTTGCGATTTATCCTCCTTTTTCTTCCCGCGAGCTTTTTTCTGCTTATCTCGATAAGCGGCTGGTCCTCCGTCATGTTTCTTCGCATCGACATTATCGGACTCATCATATTCATTATTCTTGTCCTCCTTACCTGGTTTATACAATTTCTGACCCTTCCGCTCGAAAATCGATGGTACCGCCCCGTCTTTATCATCAGTCTGATCGTCTGCATTGCTTGTTCGATCGGTCTGGTCTGTTTTATCTATGTGCTCAAGTTGTATCCGATGACCGCGATCAGTCTGTCCGCTTTTTTCAGGTCCCTGCAGCATATCGATTTTCTCAGATTTCTCTGGTACGTCCTCAATCCGGAAACGAATAAACAGGATATCTACTCCATCATCAATAAACTCGTCATCGCCGCCTGCGCGTATCTTCCGCTTACCATCGTCCGTATCTGGTACACTAATAAAAAATTCAAGCAGCTGAAAAGGGAAATCGATCTGCTGAAACTCGAAATGGAGCGTCAGAAAACCATCGAAACAGCGGCCACTTCGGGATTATAAGCGAACGCTTACTCAAAAAAGATATATCCGGAAACGGTATATGCTGTATACCGAAAAAACCTTTCCGTCAAGCATCATATGGCGCCCCGGTAATTAAAATCGTCTTGACGCGGGAATTGACTTCCGTGTAAACTGAATTGAATCGTAAGGATCGAATAATGGTCGATTACCAGCTGCCCAAAATTACAAGGACCGTCACGGTCATTCTCATTATACACGCTGTTTTTTTTCTGCTTTCGCTCGTTATTCCCCGGATAATTTTCGGCTACTTCGGGCTTTACTGGTCCGATATGCCCGTTTTTAATCTCACACTCGTCTACAGGATTTTCACCTACCCGTTCGTCCTTTTCCGTGTGGAAATCTTCGGGCTTCTGTTTTTTGCCCTTTTTATGTGGTGGGTCGGAAGCGGGCTCGAACGGTCGTGGGGAACCAGGCAATTCATCACCTTTTATTGTGTGACCGTAAGCGTTTCCGGCCTTCTCTGCCTTCCCGTTATACATCTCACAGGTGTTCACATGGGTTATATCGCAGGCACAATCGGTATTACCTTTTCGATAATAGCGGTATATGCATATCTCACCCCCAATACGCCCTTTTACGTCTTTGGTATCTTCCCAATAAAGGTAAAATGGCTTCTTCTTGTTTCGCTTTTATTTATCATCATGGAACCGACCCCGTCTTCAATGCTTTATCACCTGATTATCCAGCTTGTGACGGGTCTTGTTGCCGTTATGTATGTTTTTTTCACACAGCCCATCCCCGTATGGGTGAGGCCTGTACTCGGCGGCGTCAAAAAAGGACTCCGGCGTATAAAAAGCGATATACGCTATAAACTCGGCAAAAAAAAGATCACCTTTTACCGGTATCGGTCACCGGAAGAAGAAGAACCGGATTCACCAGCAGGATCATCTTCAAACGACGAAACATTCGAACAAAAAGAAGTAAACCGGATCCTGGACAAGATAAGCAGGGAAGGGCTCGATGCCCTTACAAAAGAAGAGAAACAATTTCTCGACATTGTAAGCGAAAATATGCGAAACAACAACATGGACAATTGAGAAAGCTTCTTGCCATGACCGGATAAATCCGTTATACTTATGAGAAACAAGGGGGATTAGCTCAGTTGGTAGAGCGATAGGTTCGCAATCTATAGGCCAGGGGTTCAAATCCCCTATCCTCCATATTATAATCCCGGCAGCGTAACGATGAAAAAAAAGCCCGAAAAACGATATTCTCCAGGAGAACTTGAACGAACCCGTAAAAACATAGGCAACCTGTCCCGTGAAGAAGCGGAAAAAATGACGAAAATTCTTGGCGGAGATATCGGCGAGGAAGACGACCCCGAAGATATCAAGAACAAGTACCTGGAGTTTCAATCGAGGCATTACAGAAAAAAGCGTTTTATCCATGCCGGAAAGCGAAAGAAAAAAAGAAGGCATCAGGAACGGATTGACGGAACGGGAAGACCGGCGAGGCGGCGGCAATACAGGAAAGAAACCGATGAGAAGGGGGAATCCGGCGATGCCACGTTTATCGACAGGGTCAAGCTCGATTTTCTTTGCAGTAAACCGGAATACAGACTCAAACCGTTAAGCGGTGCGATCGCATCACTTTTTTCGCTTTTCATTCAGGTACCGGATTATGTCAATCCGATGTTCATCAAAAAAGCCCATCTGTTTTTTTATACCGCACTCTATAACTTTATAACTTCGATACGCGGGCTGTTTACGAAAACCCGTCCGGATGTCATGGAAGAGGTAGCAAAGCACCCCCTTTACGGAAAAGTACTTACCGTCATTAAAAAATGGGATATAACGGCAATAAATCTCGAACTTAATATACTCAGAAAATATCCCTACAGACAGACGGTAAAGCGGCTTTCCCGTTTATGCAGGTATGTGTACGAGCCCTTTGCAATCCTTTTCGATATCGAACCGGATACCCATATCAGGGAGGCGATACGCTGGGCGTATAATATCAACATGTCACACACGCCTGAAAAGGGGAAAATACAGGACCGGATAAGAAACTTCTATTATGAGGCAATCAAGTTTCTTCCCGTTATTTTCCATGATATAAAGCGGATGTTCTATCCGCTTCTTCTCAAGCAGATGACGAACAGGTTTGCCACCTATGAGGAGTTTCTCCTGAACTACCGGTCCGATATTCTTGGATTCCTCAACCTGACCGAAGATCAGGTCATAAAACCCGCTGAAGGAAACGAGCCCGTTTCCACGAATGAAGAAACCGCTTTAGAAGATAAAACACCAAAGCCGGGCGACGGAGAGGATATCGGTGAAAAACCGGCGCAATCGGAGACGGCGGGAACGGCGGTCAATGACGGTATCACATTGCTTCAATTTCTTTTTCCGGGTGCGGGATGGAACCGTCTCAATGTGTATCCCGATCTTTATCCCTATTTTCAGCCGCTTTTCCGGTTTCCCTCGGGCTTCGAACTCATCCCCCGTTCAGATCCCCTTCACCAGGTGATGATACTGGCAAGTATCATTCATTATCTGCTTTATGGATTCAGAAACATCAAATTCAACATCGTCAGGAATGAAAGACTCGAGGCCGTATCCGTGAAAGAAAAGATCGATTCGCTACTTTCGATATGGCCGGTCTTCGTCGATGACGTAATCGGCGATTACTATGTCTCGCAGCTTTCCGACTATTGCAGGCATCTGGAAAAAGACAAAAAATTCGGAAAGACGGAAGTCGCTGAAAAACTCGTCAATGAAATGAACAGCATCAAAAAAACGTTTTTTCTTCCATATTACCGGATGACCTTTTCAAAAATAGTCACCGGCATCCTGAAAAAACCCTATCCAAAGCTTTATACCATAACGGAAGAGTTCACCCCCCTTCTCGGCAGACTATCAATGGAAATACATCAACAATTGAAGGAAAAAAGGGAAAAAGAAAAACGGGGAGAAAAGATAAAGCTCAAGGATTTGAAATGCGAAGGTATACTCAATCCCTGGGATAAATATGACTTCGGACTGATGAATCCCGTCTCGAAACGACTCGACCGGCTTCTCGTACAGCGGGTCAGGGAGAGGGACGGATCGACGAAGATCATCGACAGAAGGACAAACGCGAACATCGTCATTTATTCACACACACTTATGGCAATGCTGAACGATCTCGTCAATGAAAAAACGAGTTATTTCTATAATCCTCCCGATTCATGTCTTTTTCGAAGCACCGGCGATGCCGGGACCATTCCGCAATATTCGGTCGGACTCCTCGATACGGAAAAAATCATGCAGGAAACGCCGCAAAAAAATCCCGATAAGCCGGAAGTCGAACCAAACGGAAAAAAGAACGCGATCGTCGATCCCGTTACCGGATTGTACGGGAAATCGGCGCTGTCGAAAGAAGTGGCGCGTGAGATCAACGACGTTCATATTCATGGGACCTATTTCTCCCTTATTTTTCTTTTTCTCCCGAAATTACAATCCGAAATCGGTAAAAAGGGAACCAGCTACGGCAATGAAGTGAGCAAGACATGCGCAACGGCCATCAAACGCATTGTCCGCCGGATTATCGATATCCCGTTCATCCTGGACAGGGACGAATATGTCGTGCTGTTGAGTAAAACGGATATTTTAAAGGCTATAAGCGTCGCACGGAGAATCCGTAATGATGCCGCCGGCAGCATCGATATGGTATTGGGGAGTCAACCTATCTATATCGGCGCCCTCCAGTATAATCCCAAATGGGACCTCGATAAAACGATAAAAATACTCGAAAAAGTTAAAGTCGTTGTACGGAATCAACCGGCACCCAGAATCGTTTATCTGGACCACGCAAAAAACACCCTTAAGGCGATTAGACTTTGATAAATTGTCCTTTTCATTACGAATATCGTAAAATAACCCACGAAAATAAGGATGAAAACAGTTTATATAAGTCTTTAATTAGTTCCTGTTGATTAATCCAGAAAAACATTGAATAAAGCCCGTGTATTTGCTAATCTCCAAAGTGACAAAACTAAAGGAGGGTTGCATGTACACGGGCTTGAAAATACAAAAAGATTTCACAGATGCATATCAAGATATGATATTAACAGACCACAACGAATTGGTCAAATTAAAAAAAATAATCCCATGGCGGGAAATAGATAAAATTTATCAAAATGTTACCCCGCCAAGATCGGAAATTCG
>JAFGHO010000103.1 GCA_016930085.1 Spirochaetales bacterium | reverse complement strand
TACCGTTCGTCCTTCACGGTCTTGAGGTGTTTTACGCATCCGTCGTTATAGCGTGGTATACGATTCCATTCGTTTTCCCGGACGTATTGCGAATAAATCCGCACAAACTGGTTTTTCTGCTTTTCGAATTGCGCGGCGGGGAGATGGTTGTTTCCATATTGTCATTTTGCGTTATCTATCTTCTTCCCGTCATATGTCTGTTGAAGCTGATCTCCGCTTTGCTCCATTCAAAACTTCCCGTTTTATGCGATCCGGAACGGTTTATACCGGTTCTGTTGAATATCGTCCTCTCGTTTTGCATCATTTTTTTTATCGTTATCTATGTCATCAGATACGCGGCAGACATTTTGTTTTTTTTGACATTGTCCCCGGTGATATATGTCCTTATCGGTCTTTCGGTGATATATAACATCCTCTTTCTGGTTGTGCTGGTCGTGTATTTCAAAAAGAAAAATCCCACCTTTCAGGAATATATCGCGTTCAAGGAGAAAATAAGGGAGGGGAAACTCCTCAAGGTCGAAGTGAGGCTTGGAATTCAGAAAAAACTTCTTCTTTCATTTGTCAGCCTTATCTGCATCCTGATTATCATACTAAGCAGTATCCTTCTCCTGAATTTCAATAAAACCGTTCTTTCACGGATGATCCATAACGGGAGAACACAGGCTGAAGGATGCGCCACCGTAGTGCAGACGCTTATGCCACAGGATATCGAGATCAGGGATTACTTTGGAAAGCAGCAGCGAAAAAATATTGAGTCAGATTTCAGGTTTATCTCCATGTCGTATTATGACCGGATGAAGAACGCAAACGATTTCGTCGTCACCGCTTCAACGGATAGTTCACTTATCGGGAATAGGATAAAGGATACATACAGGAATACGAAGGAGGCGATGTATGCATACTCAAAAAAGGAACGGAGTTACGAGTTTGTGGCCCCGGTAGCGTGGGGGGCGTTTATTATCGGGTACACGGTTGTCGTGTATGACAGGGATGTCATTTTCGAGCCGTATTTTCGGACACAGGTCAAGGCAATCCTTATCAGTTTTTTCTTCGTCTATATTTCGATCATCCTGGTCTATTTTTTCGGGAGCAGAATCGTTCATCCAATTCTTTTTCTCCGAATGAGCGTCAATAAACTTTCAGATACCCTCTCGAACATGATGCAGGGGAAAGTGAAAGTATCGGCGAACCTGTTGCGGTACGATGATGTGGTGCGGACAAAAGACGAGATAAAGACGTTATCGTCGGAGTTCAAGGATATGACGGGCGTGATTCGCGGCATGATTCCCTATATTTCGACTTCAACGTTTCAGCACGCGGAAAATGAAAGCCCGACATCGCGCTTGAGAAAAATGACCTTTCTCTTTACCGATATACGCGGATTTACGACGATGTGCGAGGGGTTACCGCCGGCGAAGGTCGTGTCGATTCTCAATCATTACCTCGATATTCAGTCTTCGATTATTCTCCACAATCACGGCGATATCGATAAGTTTGTCGGTGATGAGATCATGGCGACATTCGACGGACCATTCAAGGAAAAGAATGCATGTAAAGCCGGAATGGACATACGGGCGGCTATGGCAAAGGAAAGGGAAAAAAGGCTCAAGGAAAATAAAAAGGTTATTTCCATCGGGATCGGTATAAACACGGGTCCGGTGGTCTTCGGCAGTGTGGGCGCGAAAGAGCGAATGGATTTTACGAGTATCGGGGATACGGTAAACCTCGCCGCGCGGCTCGAAGGGGCGAACAAGGAATATCATACCAAATCCCTTATCAGCGAGGATGTGTATACAAAGGTCAAGGAGGATTTTTTATGCAGGGAAATAGACCTGATAACGGTACAGGGAAAGAACAAGCCGGTGCGTATCTTCGAATTGCTGCAGGAAAAAAGGCTGGTCATCAGGAAAATCAGGGAATTGAAAAGAAACTTCGAGTCCGGACTTGAAAAATACAGGAAAAAAGACTGGGATGAAGCCTTGAAAATATTCACTTTTCTCGATACCAGATATAATGATGAAACAAGCGGGATATTCATCGAACGAATAAGGCTGTATCGGAGAAATCCGCCCCCGACACGATGGAACGGAGTTTTCCATTTAAAGGCAAAATAGGAAAAATCATATGGCAGTAAGGAGATAAAGCCGGCGGAAACGATGATTTGTGCGTGTGATATCGGAACGACAACACTAAAAGCCGCGATTATCGACAAGAAGGGAAAACTGAAGGCCTTTTCAAAGGAACGCATCCCGGACGATCGTGAAGGAGATCCGGATACGGGGGGAACCGATCCGCTTCACTGGATAACGTGTCTGAAAACGGCCGTACGGCGTTTCCCGAAAAGCGAACGAGAAGGGATACGGGCGATGGTTGTTTGCGGCAATGGACCGACCCTTGTTCCGACCGGAGAAAACGGTGAACCGCTTTCTTTTGCATTGACGTGGCTGAATGATCCGGAGAAAGCGTTGTCGAAAACGATCATGGAAAAAACCGGGGGTGCCGGCGAATCCTCATACTATCTTGCAAAGGCATACTGGCTTTCTACGAACAGAAAACGGGTTTATGACAATGTCCGTTACTTTCTTCCATGCCCCGAATACATGAATCTGTATCTGACGGGGAACGCACGGGCCATTCTGCCGACTCCGGATTACGCCCCGTATATGTGGAGCACTCCCTTGATCGAAAAACTCGAGCTGGATCCGCGTTTATTCCCGCCGTTCATTCGAACCGGTGAGAACGTGGGTGAAATACTGCCACGTATCGCAGAGGAACTGGGGCTGCCGGGCGGGATTACGGTTTTCGCCGGCGGTCCTGATTTTTTGATGGCATTACTCGGTACGGCCGCGATACATGAAGGGAGGACATGTGATCGGACGGGGACCTCGGAAGGGCTCAATCACTGCAGCGCCAGACCGGTTGAACGGGGGAAATTGCTTTGTTTTCCTCATATAAAGCAGGGCTTTTTCAATATTTCCGGGGTCATCAATACGTCCGGAAAACTCATCGAGTGGTTTCTCCACCTTATCGGTGGAGAAGAACAGGATATAGCACGGTTTTATGATAAAGCGGGTGCCGCGAAGCCGGACGCCGGACCGATTATCGTTCTTCCCCATTTTTCACGGTCGCGAACCTCTCTCTGGGAAGGCTCATCCGGCGGGGTGATTGCCGGCCTGACGGAGAAACACAGACAGGAACACCTGTTTATGGCCATTGTGGAGTCACTCGGCTACGCGGTGCGGGAAATCATGGAGGAAATGGAAGAAAACGGATACCGTATTACGGAAATTCGGGTTTCGGGAGAACCGGCAAAGTATAGCGTGTGGAACCAGCAGCGTGCCGATATTACCGGCAAAACGATATCGGTGCCCGAGATTCGGGATGCCGAATTGCTGGGGGGTGCCTGTGTGGGCTTTTCCGGATTAGGGGAATACGGAAACCCGATTGAAGCGGCAGAGAATATGGTGAGAATCAGAGAACGATTTTATGCCATGGATGAGGCAAAAAAAAGATACGATTGTTTGTATGGGAAATATAAAGCATTAAGCGGCATCGCAAAAGGATTTTCCGTGGAACCGGGTTAGGGATGAGGTGTATAATGGTAATGGATAAATCTGGGTGTTTCGTGTTTCATAATGATTTGGGCTCTCTATCGTAAACTTTCTCTTTTCCTTGACAATAACAAGCTTATATATATACATTAATGGTAAGAGCTATGTCACCGTTAACATTACACAGAATACAGCAATTTTTTGAAAAATATCGGGAAATCGATATAACCTTTAATAAAAAGGTTATCGAGTTTACCCGGATTTTGCCTAAGGAAATTTATATGAAATGCGGTAAGGACACCTTCCCGTGTATTCTGAACTCATCATCAATGGTAAGGGCTCAGGTGATCGCGCAGGTAACCAAAAGCTTTTTCGACAAGGTGAATCATAATAATAAAAAGGTAACCCTGAGGCTCGCTTTTCACAGGCCGGATAATTCCAATCCTCTCTGTTTTTTTATTCAGACGAAAATCGACGGGTACAACCCCTTTATATCGAAAAATCCCAATCTGTATTTCATCAACCTCAGCTATATGCAGAAACCGCCCGATGACCTTATAGCGATTCTGGGAAAATTGATTGAAGCCGGATCGACCGTCAAAAAGCGGCGTCACGAGCGGATAACCATTACACCAGAATCCCTGCGTATGCTCAAGATTCAAAATACCCAGGGAGTTTTGCTCGGAGAAGATTTCAAGGTAAAATGCCTGCTTCGCGATCTTTCACTTTCCGGTGCCAAGGTCATCGTGGCGGGAAAATCGGAACAATTCGAGGGTAAAAAGGTGGTTCTCGGTATCCTTCTGTTCGAATATACGGGGGCATGCAAGATTCAGGGAACAATTCTGAGGTGTGAAGAAATGAAGGAGCATGAAGATTTTATCGCCCTGGGTATCAATTTCGACGAGAAAAATGTCCCGGCGGAGTATAACAGGCGGATTATCGATTATATGGCAAAAAAGACGGTAAAAGGCGGAATGTCGCGGAATACGGGTGACGATAATGATGCCGATGCAGAGGGAAAGGGAAACGTGAGCGAATGACGCTAAAAAGGGAAACGTCTCTTGTTCTTTCCGAATGTCATGATTTTCCCCGACATATCCCTGAACTTTGCAGAAAGAAGCTTTTCTATATAGCCGGAAAGTGATTTACTATCCGGTGATATCGCTGTGATGCCGTTGATTCTTACATTCGATTTCTTGCAGAACGTCACAAGGTCCCGCATGAATCCGTCGAAACCATAATGAATCGATTCGAAGAGGGCGGCGTTTCCGTTTTCGTGCTTGTAAGCGATATTGTTGACCAAAAGCATGAACCCGTTTCCGCCGTTTAAAAAATATGAAAGGATTTCACGGCAAAGAAAGATGTACTGTTTCAGCCATATATCGATAGTCATGTCGATATACGCGATATCGAGGTCGTGAATCGGTGTTTCATCCGCCGTACATGAATGGATGATAAAGGCATCGTCGAGTGCTTTATATTTTTTAATGATCGAAAGCAGAATGTTTTTGGCTTCAAAAGGAGAACGTTTTTTCCATTCGACAACCTCGAGCCGTTCGTCAGGCATATCGGTGAGCGCGAAATTACTGCCGGAAGAAGAGACGGTTCCGATAATATGAGTATAATCGGAATAACAATATTTCAAGAGGGAAGAACCCGGTTCCGTGTCGATGTCGGTGATGAGCGCCACCCTGTCCATGGCACAATCATATCCGGAAAAACAAACGGGGTCAAGAACGCAATGACTGTTTTTGACCATCCGGTTCGGCTGAGAAAGACGCAATGACGGTACGGTATTCCCCGATAGGGATAAAGGGTATGCGCGCAGACGATGCGGGGCGAAACCTCTGTGAAAACACTTATGTTTTGAATGGGATAAATCCTTATTTGAAAAACAAATGTATCGCCGATTCTTGTTACAGTCAAAATATGATTGAATCTGGTAGGAAGTTAAAAAATAGTGAAGAAATAATGCGTTGAAAGCTGTTCCCGATCCGGTAACCGAACCGAGAATAAAGACGGGAACGCAACGTAAAAGAATGGATGGAGTACGTGAAATTAATAAAAAAAGAAACGCCGAGGGTTATTGTGGTCGACGATCATCCCGTTTTCCGTATCGGGATTATCAAACTTATCCGGAAAGAAATAGGGATAAAGCATATCGATGAGGCGGGCAATACCCATGAAGCGTTAAGCAAGCTCGATGCCGGTACCTACAACTATGCGATTATCGATATTTCCCTGAATGGCGTCAGCGGACTCGAGTTGACGAAAATAGTGAAGGAGCGGTATCCGCAATTATCGGTGCTGGTCGTCTCGATGTATGACGAAGAAATATATGCGAAACGCGCGCTGGACGCCGGTGCGAACGGGTATATCATGAAACGGTCGATGCCGTCTGAAATGCTCGAAGCACTCAGGCAGTTTTTTGACGGAAAAATATATGTCAGTAAACAGATCGGAGAAAAATTGCTGATGGGTATGCTGAAGAGGGAAAATATCGAAAAAAAGGATCCGATCGATACCTTGAGCAACAGGGAGTTCGAGGTATTTCAGCTTATCGGTGAAGGTTTGAAGCCCGTCCAGATCGCTGATGAACTCAATCTGAGTGTCCAGACAATCGAAACATACAAACATCATATCAAAGGCAAATTACATATTAATAATTCATTTGAATTGCGTAAGTATGCAATCAATTGGATTACCAGTAACAGATTGTAAGCGTTACGGCTTGCCGAATATTCAAACGGATGTCATAAAAAAGATTGCCTTAGAAATATCCTTATAAGCCTTACAGTTATTTCGACAATGGTTGGTCCGTGTCGATCGTGCAGGTAACAAGTGTGCCGGTGTGATTTTTACTCTGAATATAAAGTTTGCCGCCGATTATATTGGCACGGTAGCGCATTATTTTGAGTCCCATCCCCTTGCTGTCGATTGAATCGGGGAAACCCTTGCCGTCGTCCTTGACGCTGAGGGAGATTCTGCCGTTTTTACGAGATAGTTCGATCGAAATGTTATGAGGATGCGCGTGCTTTACCGCGTTATGCACCGCCTCCTGTGCAATACGAAAAAGATGGAGGGCAACGGAATTATCCTTGATTGCGACATCTCCTTTATATTCGAAGCCGCATTTTATTCTGAATTGATTTCTGGTTTTTTCGGAAAGATCGTTAAGGGCGCAAAGTATACCGTTTTCTTCAAGATGAACGGGGAAAAGTCCGTATGCAAGGCTTCTCGTTTGTTCGAGAGAGAGATGAACATGATTGATGATCTCTTCCATGTCTTTTTTCAGGCTGGCATTGCCGTTTTTCAGATCATCCTGAAGTGCCTGACACATGAGGGCGATACCGGAGAGTTGCTGGCCCAGCCCGTCATGGAGTTCCTGCCCTATACGGTGCTGTTCCCTCCCGCTGATCTCGAGTATTTCCTTTTCGAGTCTTTTTCTATCGGTAATATCGTAAAACCCGGCTATTATCGCCGATTCTCCGTTAAAGATAAGTGTCTCCACGGAGATAACGACCCAGAAAAGACTTCCATCGTCTTTTTTCATGCAAAACTCGGTATTTCTGATAAATCGCTGTTGGTTGAAATAGGTATTCTTCAATTCCTTGTGAAGCTGTGCGGTATCCTGAGGATCATTGAAAAAATCTGAAATCGTTCTGTTTTTGAGAAGCGCAAAATTCGTCCCAAATGTAATGTGAAAATATTTGTTCGTGTAGAGAATCTTTTCATCGGATTCCCTGTAAATAACCAGCGGAATGGGATTCGCCTCGATAATCGCCCGCAGGCGTTTTTCACTTTCCCGTAATGCGGTCTCGGCGCGTTTCCGGTCGATGATCTCCTGTTTGAGTTTTTTATTGGTCAAAGCGAGTATTTTGGTTTGGCGCTGGATCTGATGAAGCAGAAGAACACCCTTGAGGGCGCTCCCGAGCCTTCGGCTTAAAATTTTGTATACCACCCCTTCCTGGGGAGGAATCTCGAGCATGAGAATCGCCCGCTGTTTGTCTTTCTGATACAGGGCTTCGACCATCATGGAATAACACCGGTTCGAAGGGAGCAATTTCTTTGGCGCCAGTTTCGTCGAAGGATAGATAATACCCTCTTCGCCGAGGTCGATTCTCCCGTTTTCGTTAAATGCAAGGATTGCGCGGGAACAGCCGTCAAGATATTCTTCTTCCTCCGTGAGGGAAAGATAGCAGCTTTTGATTCCCAATCGCGGAAAGTTGCGTTCGAGTAATTCGACCAGTTCGCTCAATCCGACTGTCGTGAAAAGTTCCTCCCCGATCGCCTGCACGGCCATGGTCTCTTTGGCGGTGCGAAGCCGTTTATACTGCGATACCTTGTCTTCCGTGTCGGCAATGATTTCTTTCGCGCGATGTATAAGCTGGGTGGCCTTTTTTCTGACATCTTCATCTTGTATCAAGACGAGGCCATAACGGTGAAGGAGGGAAAGGAGTTCCCGCCAGGCGCCGATCCTGTTTCCCGCCTGAATGGCTTCAAGGAGAATTTCGTTCCATGCAGTGATGAACGCCCCTGTCTTTTTGCCGAGCAATTCGGAATAAAATGATTTTAAAAGATGTTCTATCGTTATTTCCAGTTTCGCGTAATCGTAGTCGTAAAATTTAATAAGGGAGGGAACAAGAATTTTGTTCATTTCATTGAGGAAATCATGACGCTGTTCGATTTCCGGCAGAGGTTTTCTCGTTTTCTTGTTCTGTGGCCCCGAATAGGAGAGTATCGGTGAAAAACAGCCGCACGATTCCCGGATAATGAGTTCGGTCCGGAACGTTTCGTGAACGTATCCGACGTTTCCTTCGATTGCATTGAGAATAATGTGTGCAGCCTTGCTTCCCACTTCATAAAGCGGCTGGCGGACGGTGGTGAGGGAGGGGGCGAATGTGTGATCGGCCTCGATGTCGTCAAAGCCGACGACGGCGATATCTCCGGGCACATGGATATCACGTTCCCGTAATGCGGCGATCGCTCCCGAAGCCATCGCATCATTTGCCGCGACGATCGCGTCGATCCCGAGTCCGCGCTCCTCGAACAGTACCTGAACGGCGGTCTGGCCGGCCGTCATGCAATAGTCGCCCGGAACGATGAGTTCCGGATCGAAATCGAGGCCATTGTTCGCGAGAATTTCCTTGTAAACGAGGAAACGTTCGAGGGCGTCCTTGCGTTCTTCGGGTCCATTGATAAAAGCGATGCGTTTGTATCCATGGATCGCGATAAGATGATTCATTATTTCTTTCATGCCGCACACATTATCGATGATAAGCGACGATATACCTTCAAGTTGTTTACCGATACTGATAAGCGGCAGGGGCTTGAACCGGGAGCAGAATTCCTGCAATTCGCTTTCGCTGACATAGTGGGAAATAAGGGAGGTACAGATGATGAGGCCGTCGATATTGTCTGCGTTGATAAGTTCGTAAAGACTGTTTCGCTGACGTTCGTGTCTGTACGGCGTATTGAGTGCACCCCCGATAAAGCAGATAAGATTCGCATTATGCGCCAGGGCGAAATCAGAGGCACCATTCCATATTTTTATGCCATATGAATTGCCGGCCCAATCGACAAGGAGACCGATTGTCGGATATTTTTTATGTTTTTTCCTGTCATGCATGATTCCATAAAACTCTTTCATACGGTTTCAACCCGACAGATGATTCATTATTCTGTTTCAGGTTACGGATAATATATCATAAAAGAACAGGATTATTCAATAACGAATCGGGTACTGATTAATATTTACGGATATCCTTGTAACGATGAGTGCATCGATAATATTGATGAGGCCGTCGTCGTTGACGTCGGCCGCATAATCATTGAAAATCGGTACCGGCAATTTTACGCAATATCGGGCGATAATGAGTGCGTCGACAATGTCGACGCTATCGTCCGAATTGACGTCGCCTTTGCGGGGAAGCCCGGGGCCGGTCGGTGAGGGTGACGGGCCCGGGGGGAATGTCGGGTTTGCGGGATTGGAATAATAGTCCGTCAGGGTTATCCCCTTGCTGCCGAGAGGCACCTCGTGATCGAGGCTGACAAACCTGCCGGACACATCCTGCCAAAGCGTCGGTTTGATAAAATTGTATTTGTTCTCATCGACCTGTTCCCAGGCAGAACCGGCAAGAATACCGCCCGTGTCGCCCGAATCCTGATTCAAGCACCAGAATGTATGATTGAGGTTATTTTCGGCAATAAAATCCCTGAATGCCGTCATCCATATCAGGTTATCCGCATTTTCCGAACCTGCTATATTACCGCCCCATTCCCCGATGTGAATGGGCGCGGTTCCGTTTTCATGAATGAAAAACCAGTAATGCCTCCATACGATTTCCAAATCAGATCTGTTGAAATCATATTCGAACCATGGCTGTATATGGACATTCGGACCGTATTCATGGGGCGAATAGACAAACCGGCTGGGTTGAAAAAGGGATATCGGATGTACACGTACCCCCATGAGATTTCCGCCCCACCATGTGGTATGTATGGAAAGATCGGTGGTACTATCATATGGAAGGCCCAGCTTTTCACGGATATTGGGGATTGCCGAATCACGGTACTCTTCCACCCCTTCGATCAGGATGAGGACACGCGGATTGATGGAGTGAATTTCGTTCGCAACCAGTTCAACCGCGCTTTTCCAGTTGTTCGGATCAAGCGATGAATCCCATTTGGCGGCGCGGAATCCTTCTTCATTAAGCTTCCCGTGAGGTTCGTTCTTTATATCAAACCCGATGACCGTATCGTTGTACCGGTAATGACCGGCGAGATAGCGCCACGCTTCCCTGAAATGATTGAAATTATACTGTTCATTGTACCACAGATTATGCTGGTACCCGTCGGGTGAAAGGCTGTGCATATCCAGGATGACCTTTAAACCGATACGCCCGCAATAGTCGATCGCGTAATCGAGTATCTCAAGCGTATCCATTCCGTCAAGATAAGTGTTTTTTGATGCGCCGGGGTTGGGGTTGTATTCGATTGTGACGCTATTGGAATATACCGATCCCTTCTTCGATTCCAGAACAAAATAGACACTCATCGGTATGCGGATGGCATTGAATCCAAGGTCGGCTACTTGATGTAAAACACTTTCCAGATCGCGAGTCCACAGGCCGTGAAAGACAAAGGTATCGGTTTCATAACCGAACCAGTTGATCCCGGTGATCCAGACAATGTTGCCGTTATTGTCATAGACTCTGTTTCCCTTTGTTTGGAGCCAGTCATCCGCGAACCCGGTTTGAATGGATATAATGACACCGGATATATATACCACGAGTATTATTACCTTGAGTATACCGGCTTTTTTCATATCAATTGATACCTTTTATTTTTCTTGACGTTTCTATCGATATATGAATCACTTTACTCTTTATATAATACAAACACAATCAGTACTTTCTTGATTTTGTGATAGGTTGAATTGTATTATCCGCTTAATCCAAAAACCTTATAACAATAGAGGAGTATTATATAATATGAAATAGGATAAAAATCTTATGTATCGTGTAGAAACAGACCGATTGGGGTGGCGGATAAAAAAAGGGACAGCCTAAAGGCTGTCCCGTATATTCGCTGCAACGTGAATGCGAGGTGTGATTAGTTGACTGTGACGCTTCCGGAGATACCGTTGGCTGTACCGATATTGTTCGTGTTTTCATCGACGAGACTGTCGACTGCAACACTGATCGTCGTTGTTCCGCTTCCGCTCGCATTCCAGTTGACCGTACAAACATGAAGGTCCGTTCCCGGGCCTTTTCCGGATGTATCGAAACCGCTGATGACAAGCCTTCCCGCAGTATTTGCGTTAACGGCCGCCACGAATCCGTCAGCTCCGGCCTGAACGCCGTTCGTTCCAATTGACGTGTCGACGGTAAGTATACTCGATGTAAAGCTGAGTGTGACGCCGTATGCCGCGAGTTTCTGTGTTCCGGAGTGGGCGTGGACTTCGTTGGTGAATGCAGAGCCTCTCGATACGTTCATTGATGCAGGATCGATCCATACCGATCCGGCACTCTTGGTCGCGGGAGGATTGGTCGCAGGAGGATTGGTCGCAGGAGGATTGGTCGCAGGAGGATCGGT